>NZ_JBNHER010000095.1:60904-68495 GCF_050015975.1 Dapis purpurea BLCC-M126
AAGCAGATGGTAACGGCACAAATTATGCCAACTTCAACTTCACAGTCAACGACGGCACAGAAAATAGTCAAATACCCAACACCATAACAATAGATGTCACAGCAGTCAACGATGCTCCCACAACAGCAGACAATACCATTACCATAGAAGAAGACAACAGTCACACATTTAGCGAAACCGACTTTAGTTTTAGCGACATAGACAACGACACCTTAGCATCCATCACCATAACCACCCTACCCACAGTCGGAACATTACAACTAAACGGAACAGACGTAACAATCAACCAAATTATCACAGCAGCAGATATTTCCAACTTAGTATTTACTCCAGAAGTAGATGGTGACGGCACAAATTATGCCAACTTTAACTTCACAGTCAACGACAGCACAGAAAATAGTCAAATACCCAACACCATAACAATAGATGTCACAGCAGTCAACGATGCTCCCACAACAGCAGACAATACCATTACCATAGAAGAAGACAACAGTCACACATTTAGCGAAACCGACTTTAGTTTTAGCGACATAGACAACGACACCTTAGCATCCATCACCATAACCACCCTACCCACAGTCGGAACATTACAACTAAACGGAACAGACGTAACAATCAACCAAATTATCACAGCAGCAGATATTTCCAACTTAGTATTTACTCCAGAAGCAGATGGTAACGGCACAAATTATGCCAACTTCAACTTCACAGTCAATGACGGCACACAAGACAGTCAAACAGATAATACCATAACAATAGATGTAACCCCAGTCAACGATGACTCAGTAGCAGATAGCAACAGCATCGTCGTAGAAGAAGCCAGCTTAAACACATCCCTAGGACTAACAATTCCCACCGATGTGGATGGAGACACCTTAACCATCACCGTCACAGGTATACCCACATTAGGGACAATCACTAAAGCCGATGGTACAGAAGTCAACAACAGAAATACATTAACATCAGCCGAGCTAGAAGGACTACTCTACAACGCACCAGCAGACTATAACGGTACAGATGATCCTGGAAATTTTACCTATGATGTTGACGACGGTACAACAACAGTCTCCGGTAGCCTAGACATAACCATCACCACAGTCAACGACTTGCCTACATTGGATTTAGACGGAAATGATGACAGTGGAACCACAGAGAACAACTACACAACAACCTTCATTGAAGGAGGAAGTCCAGTAGCAATAGGAGACAGTGATGTAAACATAACAGATGTAGACGACACCAATATTGAGTCAGCCACAATTACATTAACCAACCGACTAGATGGAGATACAGTAGAAAGTTTATCAGTCAACGGCACACTACCAACAGGAATAACAGCCAGCAATTATGACCAAGGCAAAGGAACAATAACCCTCACAGGTAGTGCAACATTAGCCGAATATCAGGACGCTATAGCCCAAATAGAATACAACAACACATCAGAAAATCCTGACACCAACGCTCGTAGCATTGAGATAGTAGTCAATGATGGAGATAGCGATGGCAACACAGCCACAACCACAATAAACATTACTCCATCGAACGATGTCCCAGACGCAGTAGACGACAGCGAAACCACAATAGAAGACAGACCAGTCACAGCCACAGTCTTAGACAACGATAGTGACCTCGAAAACGATATATTAACAGTAACCGCAGTCAACGGTAGTAGCAGTAATGTAGGTCAAGAAATCACCCTAGAATCACAAGCATTACTAACATTAAACAGCGACGGTACATATAGCTATGAACCCAACGGTCAATTTGAAAATTTAGGAGAAGGAGAAACAGATACAGATAGTTTCACCTACACTATCAGCGATGGCAACAGCACAAGTCAAGCCACAGTAACAATAACAATCAATGGTCAAAATAACCCGCCAGTAGCCCAAAACGACAGCGAAACTACAAATACCGACATTGTACTGAATAGCGAAGCAGTAACTTTCAGCATTACCAACAATGACTCAGATATAGACAGTACATTAGACCTAACCACAGTAGATTTAGATCCTAGTACACCTGAACGAGATACTAGCATAACTGCACTGGGAGAAGGCAGCTATATCGTTGATGATGCCGGAAATCTTACCTTCACCCCTGAAAATGCTTTCATTGGTGTTACTACTCCTATTCGATATACTGTTAAAGATAACTTGGGAGCAGTTTCTAACGAAGCAAATATTTCCATAGAAGTTACCGAGATAGGAAAACTAGAAAATGACAGCACTACAACCCGCCCCAACACCCCAGTCACATTCAACATCATCGACAACGATGAAAATATCAACCTCACAACCATCGACCTCGACCCAGACACCCCAGGAATACAGAAAACCATCACAGTACCCAGTGAAGGAATATTTAGCATAGACGACCAAGGTAACGTCACCTTTACTCCAGAAGAAGGTTTTGAAGGAGAAGCATCCATTACTTATGTCGCCAATGACCAAAACGGCAACCCCTTAGAACCAGCAGAAATTTCTGTAAATGTCGAACTAATTCCAGCGCCACCACCAGCACCAGCACCAGCACCACCACCACCAGCATCAGCACCAGTACCAGCACCACCAGCACCACCAGATGCCAATCAACCCCCAGTAGGGCAACCTGACAACGCCAATACCACCCTCAACACCTCAATAACCATCGACATTCTCGCTAACGATAACGATCCAGAAGGCGATCAAATTATCCTGAACAACATCGACCTAGTTACAGAAAATGGTGGTACTATTACCTTTAATAACGATGCCACTATTCTATATACTCCACCAGTAGACTTCAGTGGAATTGATAACTTTACTTACAGCATCCGAGATGCAAATAATCCCATATCTTCACCCATCAATGTCACAATTAATGTTAATGGCGCACCTCCCGATAAAGACGAACTACCACCACCACCTCAAATTGGGACTGACAATAATGATACATTACTTGGTAATGGAGAAGACAATGTATTAGAAGGCCGTCGTGGTAATGATACAATTCGGGCAGGAAAAGGTGATGATTTCGTCGATGGAGGTAAAAACGATGATTTAATCTTTGGAGACCTGGGAAATGATACTCTTGTTGGAGGAACAGGAGATGAGACCATTTTTGGTGGTAATAGCAACCCAGAAAACCCAGACTTTTTGGGAGAAGATTTAATCTTCGGTGGCGAAGGTAACGACTTAATCAATGGTGGTTTTGGTAACGATACCCTATTTGGGGGGACAGGAGATGATATTATCAGAGGAGGAAAAGACGACGATTTTGTTTACGGAGAAGAAGGAAACGAGGAACTCTATGGCGATCGCGGTAACGATGAAATTTATGGTGGTTTGGGAAATGATTTACTTTTTGGCAACCAGGACAATGATGAATTAAGGGGTAATGAAGGTGATGATACTCTAGATGGAGGAGATGGAGTAGATACCCTTACGGGTGGTAGTGGTAGAGATTCTTTTGTTGTAGATCAGAGTCTAGGTGCGGATATTATTACAGACTTCAATATCAATCAAGACTTTTTTATTTTAGGAGATGGCATAATAGCAGAAGATTTGATAATAACTCAAGGTCAAAACGGTACAGAAATTCGCTTCAATAATCAACTGTTAGTAACTTTAGAGAATGTTCCTGCTGATGAAGTTAATGATAATATATTCAGATTAATTGCAAATAGAAACAACCAACCTACAATAGACTTAGATAGCAATGGAAGTAGTGGTGTAGTAGGTAGTAACTATCAAACTACTTTTACACTTAATAACCCTGTAAACATCGCTGATACAGATATTAGTATCACTAATCCTGATAATACAAATATTCAAGCAGGTATCATCACCTTATCAAACCCCCTAGACGGCATCAATGAGACCCTCAATTTAAACGAAAACGCCCTCAATATCGTTACAGCAACAGAGATAAATGTTACCCCATACAATCCTAACATAGGTGAATTATTACTAACAGGTAGTGCCACCAGTGCTGAGTATGAAGAAATAATTGCCAACATTGTTTATAATAATACCACTAACTCCAATACTAGCGATCGCCTGATCAATATATTCATCAACAATGGTCAAAATAATAGTAATATAGCAGTTAGTACCATAAAATTTAATCAGCCTCCAAATTTTCCCACCATACTTATTACTCAATCTGAAGGTAGTACCGATATTACTGTAGATAATTTGACTGATAGTTACGAAATAGCACTCGACAGTATTCCTACCGATAGTATTGATATTCTCATAACTCCACCTCCTGAGCTAAATCTAGGTGCAGGGTTAGGAGTCCCCATCACCCTTAATTTTAATCCTGACAATGCCTTAATTCCCCAAAATATCCCCGTTTCTACAGAAAATAGCAATATTACAGGCAGCTTTGATATTCAGCATAGTGCGAATATTAATGGAATAGAAGAAGATTTGCCATTTACAGTAGATGGAATATCCACAAACATTATTACAGCGAATATTAACCAAATTATCCCTACCACCGGCAGCATCAGTGGTACAATATTCAACGATGCCAACAGCAACGGATTATTTGAGACCGGAGAAACTGGCCTGGCGAATGCCACAGTATTTCTCGACCTTAATCAAAATGGCATCTTAGATACAACAGAAACAGCAACCACCACCAATGAATTAGGCAATTACACATTTGCTAATCTATCACCAGATATATATCCAGTCAGAGCAGTATCTCCGACAAATAATGCCATAATTACAACACCAGAATCAACTGTTGAGTTGCTACCAAATCAAACCCTTAACAACAGAAATATAGGTTATCGAATTCCCAACCCAGGAACAATTCAATTTAGTAACCCTACATTTACTGTCACCGAAGGAACTCCCACTGCAACAGTTAACGTCACCCGTACAGGTGGCAGCGATGGAATTATTAGTGTCACACTAAACCTAGATGATGATACGGCCACACAGAATCTAGATTATACCAACCCCAACCCCAATACGATTTCCTTTGCAGATGGAGACACTACATCTCAAAGCATTACAATTCCAATTATTGATGATAATTTAGAAGAAGTAACAGAAACAGTCAATTTATTATTAACTGACATTAGTAGAAGTGCAACTATTGGTACACCCAACAATGCTGTACTACAATTATTTGATAATGATACTCCAACTACTCCCCCAGCATCTATACCTGAAAATCCCAGGACTAGATTTTCTCCTAATACTATTATTTCGATAGAACCTGATATTAATGCTAATGAAGACTTAATTATTTTGTCTGTAGGAGAGGTATTTGATGTTACAACAGAATCAGCTACCCTTTCTTTTCAATATGCTTCACAAAACATAAATAATCAAGTCCGTTTTTTTGATACTAACGGTGTAGAAATAGGTTTTCCAATTACTTTAGAACCAACATCAGGAAATAATGGTTTGAGCATATTTGAAACAGTTGCGCCAATTACATTGCCACTCAATACTTCGTTAGTCAGTATTGGTAGTGCCACAATAGAAATTGAGGATATACAGTTAATAGTTTAGTGTATATCTAGAATTGAATTGATAACAATTTTATTTTGGCCAAATTACTAAATTTTGACTCTGGCTTTAGAGTTTGCAGAGCATTGCGTCAGCAGTATCGCTTACAACCCATTATTTTTTTTCACTCATGTTTAGTGTACCTCACCATCCTCAAAATTAATCTAATTCAGGAATAGTTTCGCTAATCAATCCCTCGATATCACTTTTTTTACTTTATTAAGCGACAAGTCTAATATTTACGATCTCACGGGTGACAAGCAATTAAAGGAGTAATAGATTGGGTAGGCAAATATTGTGATATTTGCCCACCTTAATACTTAAGAATACAATCTAGCTACAGAAACAGTAAGCTCTCCCTCATTATCATCAGGATAAGTATCAACAAAGAAACTATAAAGAGTTGTCGTTTCCAGAACCTCTAACGTTAATGTTTCATTATATCCATTCAAAGTTGACCAAGTTTGCTCAACTGGAAGTTTTGTCTTTTTATTCTTCACTTTTCCGCCACAAATCCACAGTAAAACCACTGGCTCACCAGATGGGCAAATATTAGAACCGTAGCCAAATGTACCACTCTTAATCCGGACAATATAAATCCCTGGCTCAAGAATTTCAGAAACAGCTTTTTCCTGAATTCCCTTGATTTGTTCATCATTTAGTAAATAGCAATTGTTGCGACTGTGAACAACAAGATACTGAATCTCACAGTCACCAGGGGTAATGTTGCTTGTTTCTTTAGTTGTTTCCTGTTTGCTTCCTGATAATTGAGAAACTGCAACAGCGCCAATAGTTGGAGTTGCTGTAGAAGACAAAATTGTTCCTGTTGTTTTAACAGAATCAACTTCACTAAACACAGGCATTCGCATCGGACTAGAACTAGCTATCTTCAGCCACTGGAAATTATCAGTAACATAACCAATCTCAGCGACATAATCAACATAGCCAAGATTGCCCATATTGATAGTTATTTCTTTCTTCTGACTAGACTCTTCACAATTGTACTGTTGTATATTGTGAGGTTTTTGTGACTCTAGATCGATATCTGTCACATCCAAAATCCGCACTTGGTATTGTCGTCCACCTTGTTGCTTGGCTGCATCTTTAGCAGTTTGAGCTACTCCCCAATAAGCATAAGCACTTTGGTTAGTACGAGGAACTATAGTAATCCAACTGGATTTCAATGCTGCTTTTGGAATAACTGCTGTAGCATGATTTACATCTCCCTGTGTACTTTTTGCTTCAGTAGAATCTGTAGTAATATTAGATTCTGGCATCCGCAGGCGGTTTGAACGAGCCAACTTTAACCACTCACCATCATCTGTGATATAACCTATCTCGGCTTGATATTCGCGATCGCTCATCACAACAGGAACTTGCATTTGCTTCTGAGTAGACTCATCACAATCATAAGCTTGTACATTGCTAGCTGGTTGTGTGTCTAATTCAATATCTGTAACATCATAAACTCGCAACTGGCATTGTTCTCCTCCTTGTTCTTTAGCCTGATTTTGAGCAGTTTGAGAAACTTTCCAAGTCACAATCATATTCTCTGCATCATCAGGAGTAATACTAATTTGGCTGGGAGATGAGATCAATTTCCATTTTGGTGTAGCTCCACTTACTAATTCTTTTTCTGTTCCTGTCCTGGTCTCTTTACTGATATCTTCTTCTGGAATTAGCAATCGCTGAGAACGAGCTAACAGTAGCCATTGACCATCATTGGTAACATAACCTATTTCTGCTTGATATTCGCGATTAATCAATAAATTGCCCACTTGCCACTGCTGATTTGACTCTTCTGAATCATAATACTTAACACTGTGAGCTGTTTGTGAATCTAGGTCAACATCTGTAACATCATAAACCCGCAGTTGATATTGCTGACCACCATATGATTTGACTGTATCTTTGTCTGCTTGTGGTACTGACCAAGTTGCTGATACTGTTTGACCAGGGTTGGGGATGAGAGTTATTTGACTATTTTTTTCTTGGCTTGCCCAGGCTGCTACTAACCCTGCTACTCCTGCTATTCCGGCAACACCTGTAGCCATAGTACCAAGGTCTGTTTCATTGCT
>NZ_JBNHER010000096.1:0-17812 GCF_050015975.1 Dapis purpurea BLCC-M126
CGATCGCTACTTAGTATAACCTTGGACGGAAAAGATACCAAATGGGTTCTATAGTGTCTTTGCGTAAGTCCTATTGTATTAAGATAGGCCAGAATAACTGAAGTCAGAAGTGGGAGCATTGAACTCCCACACTTGGATAATACAACCTAAAAATCGTTAATCTCTAATCATATTGCTCATCAGAACATACCAAGTTAAAGGACCGACAATGCCATCAACTTCTAAGCGGCTATTGTTTTGGAATCCCTTAACAGCTGCTTCAGTGTTGGAACCAAAAATACCATCTACAACCAGAGAATAGCCCATTTCATTCAGGATCATTTGCAGACGTTTAACATCATCACCCCTGCTACCCCGACGGATAGTAGGAGGCACTAAAGCTCCCCAAGTTTGAGAACCAACAATACCATCCACTATTAAACTTCGGTCTTTTTGGAACATCATCACTGCGGCGTCAGTGCGAACACCAAAGATACCATCTGCCACTAAAGAACCATAGCCAGCATCATTGAGAAGACCTTGTACCAGAGTTACATCATAACCTTTGCTTCCGTTGCGTAAAACTGGTAAAGAAACAGAACTTGAAACACTTAAATTCATTGTTAATTCTCCTGTATTAGGATAGATGAGTATGAGAAATTAGAGCGATTTGGTCAGTCACCCCAGGCAGGAGTAAACTCCAAGAGTTTGTACATTCTTGTTGCAGTCATATCTAGAGATGTAGCAACAAGAGTGTTTAAGTTTTAATAGGTGTATTTGAAGATAGCATCACCTAACGCTTTCCAGGTTTGGGGACCTACTACTCCATCTACTTTAATATCAGGCGATGGAAAAGGAAAAGTAGCGTTATAATTTTGTTGAAACTCAGTTACTATTTGTTGGCATTGACTATCGTAGTTGGCATCAAATCTCACGCCAGTTGTAATCAGAGCAGGTCTACCTTGTTGCAAACCAAACCAATAGATTGAGGATAACAATTGTTCAAGAAACCGAACACTATCTCCACTATCTCCTTCTTTTAATACAGGCATTGTTGATACAGTCATTGTTGATACAGTCATTTGAGAAAATTCCTTAGTTTAGTTGAAGATGATTGTAGCAATCAGTAATCAGTTTTCAAGTTGTATAATGAGGATTTTCACCCCCGAATTTTAGCTAAATACTGAATGCTGGTAAAAAAATGGTTTGTTGATAGCTACCTTAGCCATAGCTATGGTTTTGTTAGTTGTGATTAGTGAATTCAACTCTAAACATCGATCAATTCTAATTGTTCCCAAGTTTTGGGACCAACAATTCCATCCACAGTTAAACCAGAGGATTTTTGGAAATTCTTCACAGCTTCTTGTGTTGCCGGACCAAATATTCCATCAACTACCAACGAAGCAGCTCTAATGCCATTTAACCGTCTTTGTAGATATTCTACACCTTCTCCACGGCTACCAAGGGATATAGTAGTGCGGGCAATTTTCCCTGTATCTATTAGTCCCCAAGTTTTCGGACCCACAATTCCATCCGCAGTTAAACCATATCGTTTTTGAAAAGCTATGACAGCTGCCTTTGTCAGATTACCAAATATTCCATCAACTACTAAGCTATTATCAGCAACAGTGCCATTCAAAACTGTTTGTAAATATTTCACATCTTCACCAGTGCTATTAAGGGAAAGAGTAGGACGAGTAGTAGTTGTTTGAGTTGCAGTAAACATAATTTTCTCCTTGTTTTTTGAATTGAGCAGGACTTAGGAATTAACGCTATATATAGAGTATTGATTGGTGAATATTCCCGATAAACTCACTATATTTAGTGCCGTCGTGTAATTCCTGCTCTATATTTTTATTATCAGTGCATTCCTGGATGAATAGTAAAATGTGCATGAGCTATCACAATTAACTTTTTATTGTGGGTGGACGTGCATTTTCTTACACATGAGTTATCGCAATTAACTTTTTATTGTGGATGGGCGTGAATTTTCTATCACATTGATTAGCAGTTAGGGGTCACATTATTCCATAACGTATCCACTCAATATGATGGGGTAGGCAATGATTGATAACTACCCTCACCACAAGAGCGATCAAGAATATGGGTTCAATAACAAAAAAGAATAAAGGATAAAGAATAATGACAGGAAAATCAAGTTGCTGATAGAATATGAAATATGAGACAAAATAATGACAGCCAAAAATTAGTTACTTAGGTCCTGCAAACAATTAACCCAGAGGAAATTGCAGACAATTCCTTGTCTCAAACAATAGAGATATTACTGAACCTGATAGAGCAATTACAGACACAACTCAAAGAATTACAAGAAGAAAACCAACGCTTAAAAGACGAAAATAACCCTCTGAAGGGAGAACAACAACAGCCAAAAATTAAAGCCAAAAAAACAAGACGATTTTCGCCAAACTACTCATCAGAAAAAGAAAGAAAACTACTTCAAAACTAGTAAAAAATCTCAGCTCAAAATAGATAGAGAAGAAATACTAGAGTACAAGATTAAATCACTGGCGATGGACGCACAGTTTAAAGGTTATGAAGAAGTAATTATTCAAGATATTACCTTGGGAACTGATAACATATTATTCTTGAAAGAGAAATACTACTCACCTCAAAACCGAAAAACTTATTTGGCAGAATTACCACCAGGTTACGAAGGAGAATTTTACCCGGGAACTAAAGCATTAATCATTAGTTTGTACTATGGGGGGAATATAACTCAAAGCAAACTGTTAGAGTTTTTAGAGGATATAGGAATCTCCATTTCAGCAGGACATTTGTCTAATTTATTAATCAAAAACCAAGCTGTTTTTGAGAGAGAAAAAAGCGAAATCTATGAAGTCGGACTATTAGTAGTCCCTTGAACCCACCCCATCCCCGCCAACGTTATAAAGCAGCATTTTTGCTGTATCGGTCCAGTAGGGTGCCTTGCAACGCACCCTACTAGCACATTTGTTGATAAATTTTTAGGAAAATATTATCCACATTAAAGCAGATTTTGCTGGAGAAACTCCTCAGCAGCAACTTGATCTAAAGGCTGTGCTAGAAAATATCCTTGGGCAAATTCACATCCTAAAGCTTTCAATTGTTGTAGTTGAGTTTCTGTTTCGACTCCTTCTGCTACAACATTCATGTTCAGACTATGAGCAAGTGCAATAATCATCTTGACCATTTCTAAACCACCTGAATTAGCCTCCATCCGTGTCACGAATGCTCGGTCAATTTTTAAAGTGTCAATTGGAAATTCATGGAGGCGACTGAGTGAAGAGTAACCTATACCAAAGTCATCAATACATATATTGATTCCTAAGTCTTTCAATTGTTGTAGCACCTGAATCTGAGCCTCGGAATTTTCTAAAAGACAACTTTCAGTAATTTCCAGTTTCACGCTACTTCCGGGTAACTTAGTAGCATCTAGAATAGCTTGAATATTCTCCACTAGATCGCTTGCTTTTAGCTGGATGCTTGAGAAATTAATATTTAATACTAGAGATAGGGATTGCTGTTGAGGAAATTCATTTCGCCAATATTGTAGCTGGCGACAAGCTTCTTGAAACACCCACCACCCCAAAGAAGTAATCAGTCCTGTTTCCTCCGCAACAGGAATAAACTTAGTTGGAGAGATATTGCCATCAGGAGTAAACCAGCGAATCAATGCTTCAAAACCACTCAAACAACCTGTAGCAACTTCAATAATTGGTTGATAATACAGAGAAAAATCTTCTCGCTCAATTGCTTGTCGGAGTTTATTTTCCATGTGTAATCGTTCCATCGCACTTGCTTGGATGGTCGGATCAAAAATGACATACTGATTTTTGCCTTTGGCTTTGGCACAATACATGGCAGCATCAGCATCTCGGAGCAACTCATCTGGTCTCTGATATTGTCTAGTGCTCAGAGCAATTCCAATACTAGCTCCGAGATGAACTTCATATTCATTGAGTAAGAACGATTGGTTGAACTGTTGCTGAATCCTTTGAGTGACGTAAGTTACTTCATGAAGATCATTGAGTTGTTCGAGTAGAATCACAAATTCATCTCCACCAAAACGAGCAACTGTGTCTGAAGCTCGAACAGAAACTTTTAATCGTTCCGCAACTGCTGCAAGAAGACTGTCTCCCACAGAATGTCCCAGGCTGTCATTGACAACTTTGAAGCGATCTAAGTCGATAAACAAAACAGCATATAAATAGTCATGATTGCGTTGAGCATAGGAAATATTATGCTGTAATAAATTATCTAACAAGATTCGATTCGGTAATCCTGTAAGAGAATCATGAACTGCATCGTATTCAAGTTGAGCATACATTTTTTCAATTTGCTCTTGCTTCTTTCGCATCTTTTGGACAAACTGTAAAGTTTTTTTAATAGTGGCTTCTAAGTCTTGAAAATCAATGGGTTTAGTTAGAAAGTCAAATGCTCCTCGATTCATTGCAGTTCTAATATTACTCAGATCGCCGTATGCAGAAAGTACAACTGCTTTAATGTTGTCATCAATATCGGATAGCTCACCTAGTAGAGTTAAACCATCCATTTCTGGCATATTAATATCAGTGAGTACAACATCGATATGGCCTTCCTGCTTGAGTTTATCTAAGGCTTCTATTCCATTTTGTACAAAAACAAAATCAAATTCCTTGGCTCGAATATTCTTCCGGAAACGCTGTTTGATTAGACGTTGAAGCTCAATTTCATCATCAACGACCAGAATTTTTGCTATTTGGGGTTTTTGTTCTTCAGGGGTTGCGGATTGAGAAAGAATAGTATTCATCTAACAAATATATATAACTATATATCACTATAAATTAAATTACTAAAAATACTTTTACAGTAAGATTAAGTTATCGCTTACTTTCTACGCACCTATTCTTACTTTATATAAAATCAAATTCTATCCCTAGATGGATTTCATTTTCAGTAAAGTTAATTCTGTGATTTTATATGTTAACTTTCTTCTCAGTTTATCTAAAATTATATCTATGATAAATAACTGTTAATAGGACACCTAAAACAGGACAGAGAAAGAAGGTAACAGAGGAGATGGATTAAAAAGTTTTTTTAATCCCTTGATCGCTAATTAAGTCAACATGATACAAATTATTAAATCCTTCTCATTTAATTTTTTTTAATTGCTCACCAATTTTTTTCTATTGGATTCAATTCTGGATAATAAGGAGGTTGCAATAAGAGTATAACATTGTTTATAATTAATAAATTTAAGCTTTGATGGAAAAGTCTATTCTCTAAAGGAATAAGGTTTTTCATAACTTATTATCCAGTTTTAATATTTTTTTATTGTAACAGTTTTTGGAAAAATCATTATCCGCTATTTCCTTTAAATTTAGGCTAAATTTGTATAGATAAAATTATATTCGGTCAAATACTTACAAATAAATAATTAGGGAGTAGAGAGTAGGGAATAGGGGAAATAATTATTGATTTCTGCTTATGGAATTGATTTTATTTTTAATTATCACACCTATGTCTAATAGTTATAAATAATTAGGGCTTGCTGATTAAATATCAAAGCACTGACAGATATTAATTTCAGCCTTTTTTTGTCGAAAAAAGTGCGCCTGTTTCGGTCTAAAAAGCTCAAAAAGCTATTATTTTAGGATGATTATGGCAGAAAAATCTTGGGACAATTTTTACGACTACCTCCTCTACAATTTCCATTTCTCTTGTCTCCTGTCTCCTGTCTCCTCTCTCCTACCCCTACCATGCATACTTTATTCAGCAAACCCTAATTAGGGAAAAGTGAGAATTCAAGAGGGGGAAGAGCTGATTTAGTATTATCTTTTTCATTAAAGTAAAAATCACTATAAAATTATTTGTCAGAAATTTATAACTTTTTCCTGTTACTTTCCTAAATTAGGTAGTCTTAGAATTATCTCCGTAAATTCACCCGGCTTGCTGTCAATATTTATACTCCCTTGATGCTGTTTGACAATAATATCATAAGTCAGTGATAGACCCAATCCAGTCCCTTCTCCTGGTGGTTTCGTCGTGAAGAACGGGTCTAATATTTTCGACTTGATCCCTGGCTCAATGCCACACCCATTATCACGAATTCGTATTTCCACTTCCTCTAATAGGATCTGGGTAGATACCCACAGGGTAGGAGTATAGTCCATTATCCCTATAGGAGAATTAGCTCTAAATTGATTTTGCTTTGAGCGCATGGCATCAAAGGCATTGTCCATCAAGTTAATCAAGGCACGGATTAAACTGTTAGAAATTACTTTAATCAAGTCCAAATTGGCAGCATAGTTAGTACGAATGGAGGGGTTAAAAGGCTTATCCTGATCTTTTTTACTTTGAGAGACTAGCTTCACAGCTTGGTCTAGTAAGTCATGGAGATGGGTGGCCTGGGGAATAGATTGCTTGTACTCTACATGAGTATGTTGCATCATGGTTTCGATAATCTCTGTAGCCCGAATACTATGGTGGCAAATAGTTGTAGCGTTTTCCTGCAAATCATCAATTATAGATTGAGTCAATTCTAAAGTTTCTGGATCTAGGGTCGAAATTATAGGTTCGAGGATATCCAATAGTTCTTGAGAAAGTTCAACGGAACCTTCAGCATAGTTTTTGACGAAGTTGAGAGGGTTGCGTAATTCGTGAGCGACACCTGCGGTAAGGGTACCAAGAGAGGCCAATTTTTCCTGGGCAATGATGCGTTCCTGGGCTGTTTTCAGTTCGGCGGTGCGCTGTTCAACTTTTTGCTCCAATGTTTGGGAATAATTGGCTAATTCCTGGTTTACTTGCTCTAATTCCTGATTGACTTTGGCCAATTCAAACAATAAATTTTCCCGCTCTGCTTCAATTTGTTTGCGATGGCTCACATCCATGATTACACCTTCCCAGAGAATTGAGCCATCCTCTTTCTTAAGAGGATGGGATACTACTTGAATCCATTTAACTATTCCCGATGGTGTAACAATACGAAATTCTACGTTGAACTGTTCCAGTGTCTGGCCAAGGTCAGCAAGTCCCCGATCTACTAGCTGCCGATCTTGAGGATGTTCAAAGTCTCGAAAAGTATATTTGCCAGCCATCATTTCTTCAGCAGACACCTCATATATCTCCTGACAACCAGAGCTTGCATAGGGAACCGTCGCCGATCCATCAGTTGCAATTAAAAGTTGATATATCGTCCCTGGAATGTTGGCAGCTAGATGGCGAAAGCTAGTTTCACTGGCCTGTAATTTGCTCAAGGAAACTTCTAACTGCTGGGCATAGGCTTGAGATTGCTTATACAGACGGGCTTTTTCAAGGGAAATGGCAGCTTGAGTACAGAGGAATTTGATAATAAGAAGCCGATCGCTGGTAAAGACACCACTTGTTAATTGATTCTGTAAATAGAGAATCCCAACCAATTGTCTTTGATTCAGCAGTGGCAAACATAGAAGACTTTGGGGACGTTGCTGACTCAGATACTCATCCATGACTGGTAAATCCGTTTTCAGATTCTCAATCATTACCATCTCTTGAGTATTTTTGACATAGTGAATCAGCTTGACGGGCAGCTTAGGATTATCTTCTAGAGGTTGTGTAGAAAGTTCACTGGTATTCAGTGTGGTGATTGCTTCAACCTGCCAGTGTCCTTCAGGATCAGGGATAATTAAGGCACAGCGATCGCCTCCTGAATTTTGCAGAATAATTTTAGTTAATTGGTGTATAAGTTCGTCGAGTTCAATGATACCTGACAAACTTTGAGAAGCTTTAATAATTGCAGCAAAGTCAATAAATGTATTAGTGCTGCTACTGGAATAAGACGTATTTTTGGAGGAATTCGGGAGAGATTGATTTGATCCTACAACTTCCACTAGGGTTTCAAATGGTTCCATAGTTAGTTTTGCTTGCTGGAGAATTGGCTCAAGTAAATGGGGGTACTGCTGTTCTAAATCATCAGTTTTAGCTTTAGCTCCCCAGCGAGCATAAGCATAATAAGCTTCTTGCATATAGCTGGTCGCAATTTTTTCTTT
Source organism: Dapis purpurea BLCC-M126 (assembly GCF_050015975.1). Taxonomy (NCBI): domain Bacteria; kingdom Bacillati; phylum Cyanobacteriota; class Cyanophyceae; order Oscillatoriales; family Microcoleaceae; genus Dapis; species Dapis purpurea. The sequence continues at coordinate 7,986 of NZ_JBNHER010000096.1, forward strand.
ACCCCACTCCAAGTAAAATTTGGCTGTGAATTCGTTAGCCATGGCTTCTTCTTGGATATAGTCGTTAGCTTTGGCTTCAGCAATAGCCAGATCGTAGGCTTCGATTGCTTCTAAGGGATGCCCTAAAATACGATGCCGTTCTGCTTCTACCAAATGCCATTTATGGCGATAGTTCATAGGCGCTCTGGTTGCCCATTGATTTATGTGTTTCTGATTGTTAACAACACGGTCAAGAAACTGCTTTTGCTTTGTCTCGTCTACCTTCGAGTACATCATCAAATGGGTGAGAGAATCAAAAAAAAGAAAGATAGGAAAGGGTATACTCCCTCGACTTATTTCTACATATTGTTCCAGCACTTCAATAGTTGCCATTGCTTTGACAAAATCTTGGAAAAAACAGCAAAGCAAGAGTTTGATCAAGTAGAGATAAAATAACCCTTTTCCGTTTTGAGCTGCTTGCAAGCGCGGTAAATCTTGTAATTCATCATAAACGTTGCCAACCAAATCACCCGCTTCAACCGTTCCATAAATTAAATCTACAACTGCTTGCCGATACATTCTCAGGATATTAGAGCTAGTAGTTTCCTCGAATTGTTCAAGAACTAAGATATGGACGGACATCTTTTCATCTAGATCGGGTAGAGAATAACCAGTAAAAAAACAGTGGTCGCAATGGTGGAGAATATTAAGCCCGGCAAACTCAATCTCTCCACTCTCTAAACCAATTTGGTAAGCTTCTAGAATTGGCTGAATCACGTTTTTCAAATGTGCGTTGAAAAACTTAAGACTGCAATTGACGATAAATTTGGTTTGGCATTCAATGTGTTTATTATCAAACTTTTCTAATAACTTCAGAGCAACCTCACCAAATTGATAGCCTCTATCCCAGTCTTCTAAAAGCATGGTAATTAATACTCCATATAGCCCATAACCCAAAGCAGATTCTGCTGCATTACCATACTTGAGGGAAATGTCAACTATTTTCAGGAAAATAAGGGGAAATAAATTAGGAGCGCTCTGAAACGAGGAGGCAGAAGCTCGTACTAATAGCTGCAATATCGCCCTAGTGTTCGGATCTTGCATCAGGGGTAAATCTACCAATTCGGCAATAGTTTTAGTTTGCAATTGGGTTGTTACATCGGCAAATGCTGCTTCAACATCAGGCTGCATCGGAGAATTGGGAAAATAAACTTCAAGGCTATGAAGTCCTTGTAGGGCAACCTGTAAAGCATCCCTAAATTGATTCTGCGCAGCATAAGCTTGTATCTTAATTTCATATACTTTAATCTGGTCAAGGATAGATTTTGCTTGCTGCAAAACTATTTCTATCAGTCTCTCCATCTCGTTCAAGTCTCCTCCGAGATAGGTTGCTTCTGCTGCTGATTCGTGTAATGCCAAGCAGAGTCGATATTGTTCCTGCCAAGCATTCAACTCTAAAAGTTCTAGGCCGATCTGCAAATATTCAATAGCTGGCTTGTAAGCTGTTGAGGCTAAGACTTTGCGTCCTGCTTTAAGGTTTAACTGCGACAGTTGTTCGCGTTCCGTTCGCGTTGCAAGCAAATCCGCCCCATAATTTAGCTGATTAACAATAGCAAAAATCTTTTCTTCCTGTTGAGATGCTGGTGTATTGTTCAGCAACAATTGCCCAATTTTGACATGGGTAGTTTGCTTTTTAGCATTGGGAATTAAAGTGTAGGCAGCTTGTTGCACTCGGTCATGTAAGAAACGATAGCTAATTGGCACCTCTTCAATTTCAATCTCGTGCTGCTGGTACTCATCTCCCTTAAAATTAGTTTCGTTGAAGTCCTGGAAAAACTTATATATTTCACTTTCGGGAATCAGAAATCCTTCCTGCAAGGCTCGCCATAGCTCTGTTGCTGTTTCCTCCTGAGTTTTTTCACATATCACTGCCAACGTTGCCAAATCAAACTGGTTGCCCATGCAAGCTGCCAGCATCAATACTGCTTGTGTTGCCTCGGGCAGCTTTCGCAACCGCCCCACCATAAATTCCACCACATCATCAGTTAGCGCCAACTGTCGCACTTGGGTCAAATCGCATTCCCAGTAACCCATATCGTGAGCAAACACGATATAGCCATCCTCATGCAACCCCTGCAAAAATTGGGTGGCAAAGAAAGGATTTCCTCTGGTCTTTTGATAGACTAATTCGGATAAAGGTGCCGCTAGCTCCTCTGAACAAACTAATGTATCAGCAACCAAACGACTAATATCTCCTTCATTCAAAGGAAGCAGGGTGAGGGTATTGACATTAGCTCCCTGTTTATGCAGATCGGCCAGAGTCAGCATCAACAGATGGCCAGAAAATACTTCGTTATCCCGATAAGCTCCCAATACTAGCAAACATCCTACTTCCGATTCATTCATCAATAACTTCAACAGGTTCAATGAAGCTAAATCAACCCACTGCAAGTCGTCGAGGAAAATGATCAAGGGATGCTTTTTTGTTGTGAATACCCGCACAAACTTACCGAACAACAAGTTAAAACGATTTTGGGCTGCAGTGCCTAAAATTTGAGGCACTGGGGGTTGCTTACCTATTATCCGTTCTAGTTCGGGAATCACGTCAATGATGACTTGCCCACTTTCACCAACCGCCTCCAAGATTTTTGTCTTCCAAATGACTAGCTCTGCATCCGACTCACCAAGTAATTGTCTGATCAAGTCGCGGAAGGCTTGAACAAAGGCAAATAAAGGAATGTTACGATGAAATTGGTCGAATTTGCCCTTGATGAAATATCCCCGTTCCTTGACAATGGGTTTGTGAACTTCATTGACAACAGAGGTTTTACCAATCCCAGAAAAACCCGCTACCACCATCATCTCCCTATTCCCATCTGCTGCTCGTTCAAAGGCATTCAGCAGGGTTTGTACTTCCTTCTCTCTACCGTAGAGCTGTTCAGAAATCAGGAAGCGATCGCACACATCCCGCTCTCCAAGCTTAAAGGGGATAATTTTTTTTGTCTGTTCCCACTGGTGTAAACATTCCTCCAAGTCATGTTTCAGCCCCAAGGCATTCTGATACCTGTCTTCCCCATTCTTAGCCATCAACTTGAGAACAATCCCCTGCAATGCCTCCGGCACTATTCTGTGCCAGCTATCTACTGGAAACTTTACCTTCTCGACTAGATGACAATGCACCAACTCTATTGGGTCTTTGGTGGTAAAGGGCAATTTTCCTGTCAGGAGTTGAAAAAAGGTAACACCCAGGGAATAGAAATCAGTGCGATAGTCAATGTCCCGGTTCATCCGTCCCGTTTGTTCCGGGGACATATAGGCCAGAGTTCCTTCTAGAACATTAGGGTTTAGCAACTGTTGCTGTTCTTTGGGGAGTAAGCTGGAGATACTGAAGTCTAGCAGTTGAACTTGAAGGGTTTTGGGATGAATCAGGATATTACTCGGCTTAATATCTTTGTGGATAATGCGCTGTAAGCTCAGATAGTGAAGTGCCTCAGCCAGTTGAATAGCCATGGTGAAAAAGTCCATGAGTTTTTGGTCAGAGTTTGGCCAATACTTGGAGAGGGCGAGTGCTCCTTCATCAGGCATTATCAGCGCATAACCGTTACCGTAGCGTTCCAAGGCTAGAGGCCGAACAATGCTGGGATGTTCCAAGTGGCGGGTAATAAGGTATTGGTTGCGGAAATAAAGTAGGTCATTAAAGTGAGGAAAGGGATTCCGCAGAACTTTGACAACTACTCGACGGCGATCGCTCTCCTGGGTTGCCCGATAGACTAACGTTCGTTTTCCGGCATATATTTGGTTTGTTTGTTGATAACCAGGTAAGTTGAGCATCATCACCTGAAAAATTCAGAAAATATTACTTTATGACTTTTTTAATTTTACCTCATTTTCACCTCAACTCAAAAAAAAATTAACTTAACCACCTTTGGCTAGAACTCATAACTCAGGAGTCAGGAGAGATTATTGTTTATTTTTTGGTTGATACCAATTCTCCAAAATAGTGCAATACCTTGCTCAATTGGGGGGCCTCTCATCTCAGATTGAAATCATTAATTGGAAGTAGAACCCTGCCTTACTGAAGATTACAGTACTTCTCGCTGTTATGAGATACATATTTATTGGGCAATCAAGATAACTACAGCACAAGGATTTTACTATTCAACGTTGTACTACCAGTTTAATAAATGTTTGCTATAAATCTCTGTTAACTGTTGTCTATTATCTATTTTCTGTTCCCTATGGTATACATTATTTTTCCTAAGCCTGGTATAATATCATTAAATTAGAACTAAAACGGTTTTCATAATTACATAGACCACAGTAGGGATGTTCCATAGAACGTAACTACTGGACTAACATACCTTAAATGCTACAATAAGTGTAATTTGGGTTGTTCGCGTTAGCGTTGCACAGCATGGGACTTAGTTTGCTTCCCGTAAGGGTAACCCAACAAGAATCTTTCTCTCCTATGACTTCCGTGTAGTGCTATTAAGTCGCCTTAAAATGGACTTTGTTTGATACCCTGGACTTTTGGGTCAATTATTCTATTTCATCTTACTTAGGTAAATTCATCTTCTCCTATAGCGAGTTTTCTTCTCTACTGATTCGGTTTTTTTTACTGATGCTAGTAGCTAGATTACCTACTATTTCAAAGTTTAAACAGCTTTTTGTGTTTGTTGATTTTTACGTTTTTCTTTTGACAGTCTTGTTTTGGACTCTCAGCGATCGCACGGTTATGAGGTCTAGTCTCCATTGAGGAGATGTGCAAAAAAATATTAGAGTATATCTCCTGATTTTTTCGTTTGAGCCAAAAATTCCTGGAAAATCAACTTTCCTGTCCCCTACTACTTATCATTACTTCTTGACCACTACTGGAAGTTTTACCCAAAAACAACTTCCTACACCAACTTTACTGGTTACATCAATTTTGCCTCCGTGAACCTGAATTAAAGTTTGAGCGATCGCCATGCCTAACCCTGTTCCTTCTCGTCGTTCAATTCTCGCGCGTTCACTCCGCCACAAACGTTCAAATATGTGGGGTGATTAACTGTTGAACTAAAAATGTAGAAAGTTGTTGTTATTTGTATAAAAGTGGTATAATATCTAAAGTAGGTCTGAACAAAGTGGAATAAGGCGATGGATGAAAACTCAATCAAGGTAGTCCGAGTAACGACAACAGAGTTTGAATTAAGTGACGGGCGGGTATACGAACATCCAATACCATTGGAGTATGAAGAAGTACCATTACCTGAAGCTTTTCAACAGTTCTATGACCATTGGTTACATATTTGGCAAACAAACCATGACAAAAAAACTCCTAACTACATCTGAAGTTTGCATAATCTTAAATGTAACTCGGTGGACTTTAGCTAAATGGGAAAAGGCAAATAAATTAAAGCCAATCAGAACAACTGGTGGCCATAGACGCTTTCATGAGAGTGAAGTAAATGAATTGATGGGGGTAAAAACTCCGAGTGAGGCTCAAAACCACAAGGTAGTTGCCGTATATTGTCGAGTTAGCTCCCACGAGCAAAAGAGTAAGGGAGACTTAGATAGACAAAAAGCTAGAACATTAGAATACTGTGTCAAACAAAACTACAAAGTTGAACACATTTTATCCGAAATTGGTTCAGGGATGAATGACAGTCGTGGTAAATTAAACAGATTATTTGACTTAGTGCGCTCAAGGTTAATTAACAAAGTTGTTGTAGAACACAAAGACCGACTGACTAGATTTAACTTTAACTACCTAGATAGTTTTTTTAGTAGCTATGGAGTTGAAATAGAGATGATAGAGTCAGTTTTTCCCAAGTCTTATGAGGCAGAACTTGTAGAAGATATAGTGTCTTTGATGGCATCATTTTCGGCTAAATTATATGGGAAACGGAGCAGCCAGCGACGTCAAAATCACATCAAGTCTGGCACTAAAGGGCAAGTTCAATGAAAGTTGTTGACAGACATATAATCAGACGAACACATAACTTTTGGCAGGTGTGCGATGAGTTAGCCTTTAAGTCGAAAAACTTGTACAACTTAGCTAACTATTATTGTCGTCAACATTTTTTCCAGTGGGAAAAAAGTCTGGATTTAACCAAGCTATATCACGCCACCAAAGATAGGGATGCCTATAGAGCATTACCAACTAAAGTATCAAAACAAATAATCAAATGCTTGGTTGCTACTTGGCGTGGTTATTTTCAAGCTATAAAAGAATGGTCAAAACATCCACAAAGGTTTCTAGGTAAACCCAAAATACCAAAGTATAAGGACAAAACCAAAGGCCGAAATGTAGTTATCTACTCAAAAGAGTCTGTATATAAAGCACCACTAAAGAACGGTATTTGTCACTTATCTATGAGTTATATCAAAATACCTGTAGTGGTTGAGTCTGTAGTTGAAGTCAGGATAGTACCTGCAACTGGCTGCTATGTAATTGAAGTTGTGTATGAAAAAACTGAACAACAACCGATAGAGTCTAAATATGTAGCAGGAATAGATTTAGGGATTGATAGATTAGTTGCTCTAGCTACAAACAAGCCTGGTGTAAAACCTCTGCTTGTTAATGGGAAGCCACTTAAAAGCGTCAATCAGCTTTACAACAAGCGAAAAGCTAAATATCAAAGTGTGATCAAAGGCCAGAAAAAAACTAGCCGTAAAATTGAAGCTTTAACCTATCACCGAAATCGTTTTGTCGAGAATTATCTGCATAATAGCAGTAAATTAGTAGTTGAGTATTTAACAACAAATAATATTGGTACTGTAGTCATAGGAAAAAATGATAACTGGAAACAAGGTGCAAATATCGGCAAAAAAAACAACCAAAATTTTACTCAAATACCTCACTATAAGTTAATTCAACAGATAACTTATAAATGTCAACTGGTTGGTATCAAAGTTATTGAAACCGAAGAAAGTTACACCAGTAAAACATCTGCTATCGATCTAGAAAAACCAATACGCCATGAAAACTATGTAGGCAAGCGAGTCAAACGTGGTTTATTTTTGAGTGCAACTGGTAAAGTGATTAACGCCGATATCAATGGTAGTCTTCAGATAATTAGAAAGAAATTCCCAGGGGCATTTACTGCCGAGGGAATAGTGAGCTGTGCCGTACAGCCTGTATTGGTTAATCCAATATCAAGATAAAAGCTCAGATCGATTTTCTACAGTTTTTTTCGTACGGTAACTCCTCTGGTGCAATACCTATTCCTGTATCTTCTACTGTAATAATTGCTGTTTCATTATCGGTGAACAAAGAAACTGTTACTTTTCCTCCTGTTGGCGTGTATTGCAGAGCATTGTCAATTAAATTAGAAAATACTCGTTGTAGTTGCTGCCCATCCCCCAAAACCCAGATATCTGAATCAAGATTGAAATTAAGCTCAATTTCTTTTTGTTCTGCTTCACTACGAGCAAATTCGATAGTGTCTTCAAGAATTTCATCTAAGGGAAGAGGAATTTTTTCCACACTCATCAACGCTACCGAACCATCTAGACGAGCTAACAATAATAAATCTTCTACCAAATGTGTCATGCGATAACTAGCATCGGCAATAGCATCGACTTTATTTTTATCTACTGGATCGATGCGTTCGGGATGACTTTGTAATACAGAAATTGAACTTTGAATCGCCGTGAGCGGACTTCTTAATTCGTGAGAGGCATCAGCGGTAAATTGTTTTAGTCTCTCAAAACTTTGACCGATCGGTTCTAAGGATTTGTTGGTTAACCAAATTGCGCCCCATGCAGTTAAGCTGACTGCAACTACACCACTAATTATCAATCCCCATCGTAGTCTTTCTAACTGAATATCTAATACTTCTGTAGCATGACTGGCGCGGATATAACCCGATATTTTTTCAGTTTCACTTCTAGGGGGCGTGTAAAATACTGGCAGAACTAAACTACGAATCTTATTTCTTTCTACAATTTTACCAGAACGCTCTAAATTATCTGATACTGACCAGTTGACAACAAGTTCGCCTTCTCGGATGATAAGTTTTTGTTTCTCATCAAACCATTCTACCCCTTGAGCATAATAAAGGGGATGGTGTTGAGGAACGGCAAGAGTTCCGTGGCGATCGTATCCTGCCATTAGAGCAGCAAGTTTTGGATAAGTTTTTGGATAATAACTTTGATAATGTTCTTCTGGTAGTTCGTCTTCGTCGTATTCTCCCTCTTCATGTTCATTAGATTCATGCTTGACAATTTCTAGGGTTTGAGATGCTGCTTCTGCTAATTGGAGTAAGTAGTCATTAAATTGTTCGTTGAGGTCGTAAGTTACCCAACGTTCTACGACTAAAAATGATATACTTAAAGTTGATACCATTATTCCTAAATAGAAGCGCAGAAGACGCCATCGCACAGAGCTTAACTGCTTAAATTTAGACATTAGGATTAAGTCGATAACCGACTCCATAAATATTTTCAATAAAATTAGCAGGTGCCCCGACACTTTTCAATTTTGAGCGCAACCCACGCACATGAACTTTAACGGTTTCTTCTTCTGGTGGGTCTTCAAATTCCCAGAGGTTATCAAGAATAGCACGACGACTAAGAATGCGACTATTACTGCGGAGTAATAATTCTAGCAAAGCATATTCTTTGGGAGTCAGTTGTAACATTTGGTCATTATACTTGACTTCATAATGACTAGGATCGAAACGGAGTCGTTCCCATTCTAAAATCGGAGGTAGTGTTGTTTCTTGACGTCGTAATAATGCTCGAATTCTCGCTAATAACTCTTTCATTTCAAACGGTTTAACGACGTAATCATCTGCTCCTACATCTAATCCTAAAACTCTATCGTCGCTAGTATCTTTACCTGTTAGCATTAAAATCAATGTCCGGTCTCCCGAATTTCGTAATTGTTGGCAAAGAGTGATTCCATCTATTTTAGGTAAAATTAGGTCAAGGATAATTAAATTGTAAGTAAATACTTTAGTTAATTCTAAAGCTTCTTCTCCATCTTTAGCAATTTCTACAACATAATTGCAATCGCGTAATGCTTCTGAAAGAGCATCGGCAACTTGTTTGTCATCTTCAACTAAGAGAATTTTCATAGGAAACTAGGAGTTAAGAGTCAGAATGAATGGCTTCAATGTCATTCTTTAGGTGATAAATTATCTTTTTTGTCAAAGGTACATATCCTGTATTATAAGAAACCGGGTTTATGAGAAAAAATTTCTGGTTTGACATTTCATATAAACCCGGTTTCTCTATGATCTAAAGATAAATTTAGTAGATACAAGACAACATAGTATCAATTGCTGTTTGAAAAGCAACTGCAGCATTTGCACTCATGTCACGGGGAACACAAACCCTATTTCTGAGAAAAGCTAGAGCTATCGCTCCAATAGCAGCATCACCAGCGGCTTTTTCCTTAACTTCATTTTGTTGTTCAGTTTTGGCATCAACTGAGCGATCAGAAAATAATGGTATACTTCCCTCAATTAAATAATAAACCAAACGTCTTAAATAAAGGTCAATAACTGATTCAATTGTTGGTAAATTATCCTGACTTACCCATGCTTTAACTCCCGAATTTTTCAGAATATCAGCAACAACAGTTTGGTAATTACTACTTAATCTGCCCGCTGCCTCCATCCGATAGTCTTTTTCCTGACTAGCAAATTCTGGTTGAGGTTCTGGTTTACTGTCGTAAATAGGCTGTAAACGAAATATATGTTGCATAACCAAATTATTAGTTCGAGCATTTGGTTTAATACGTTGATAAGCCTGACGTTGGTCGATCGCCTGTAGCCATTGATTAATCCGAGGAAAGCGATCGTTATTATATAGAACCCATTTGGTATCTTTTCCGTCCAAGGTTATACTAAGTAGCGATC
>NZ_JBNHER010000097.1:0-22771 GCF_050015975.1 Dapis purpurea BLCC-M126
ACTTTGGAGAAGACTTTAAAGAACAATTGGTTAATACAAAAAACGTTAGAGATATTTTGAGTGATATGGCCTCTCAAACAGGAAAAGAATCTGCTGTTGTTTATATTAATGCTTATCAAGAACAATTACAGATAATTTTACTTACTAAAGATGGTCAGCCTATTCTCAAAAATATTCCTACAGTAAATCGGAAAAAACTATTCCAAAATGCTATGAGGTTTACTGTAGAAATTACTGACTTGAGGAGGCGTAATACTACCAGTTATTTACCATTCGCTCAAAAATTATATCAATGGTTAATTGCACCAATTGCAGCCGAGTTAGAGGCAGCTAATATTGATACAATTTTATTTAGTATGGATACTGGGTTTCGCCTTTTTCCACTGGCGGCTTTACATGATGGTGAACAATTTCTGATTGAGAAATATAATATTAGCACTATTCCTAGTATGAGTTTAATAGATAGTCGTTATCGTTCTATTCAAAACACAAAATTATTAGGAATGGGTGCTAGTGAATTTAGGGACAATACACCTTTACCTGCTGTACCTGTAGAATTAGAAACTATCTCTCAAGAATTATGGCAAGGTAATAGTTTTCTTAATCAAGAATTCACGATGAAAAATCTGATTAATCAACGTCAAAATTATCCCTATCCAATTATTCATTTAGCTACTCATGCTGAATTTAAAAGTGGAGATATTAGTCAGTCTTATGTTCAATTTTGGGAGCAAAAATTACGATTAAATCAAGTCAGACAGTTAGGTTGGAATAATCCAGCAGTGGAATTATTAGTTTTATCTGCTTGTCAAACAGCAGTGGGAAATCAACAAGCGGAATTAGGTTTTGCTGGTTTTGCTGTAGCAACAGGAGTGAAGTCAGTATTGGGGAGTTTATGGTTGGTTAGTGATGAAGGTACATTAGGATTAATGACAGAATTGTACTCTCATTTAGATGATGTTAAGATTAAAGCAGAAGCATTACGAGAAGCACAATTAGCGATGTTGAGAGGAGAAGTTGTGATAGCAGAGGGTAAGTTAAGGGGTTCGGGTAGTCGTGGGGAGGTAACTTTGCCAAAGGAATTGGGGAATATTCACAATAAGAGTTTTTCTCATCCTTATTATTGGGCTGGCTTTACTATGGTTGGTAGTCCTTGGTAATAATACTATTTCTCAAAAACTTTTCTATATTGACTTGAGCAAGGGAGTAGGATCGGAGGTAGGGACATTCCATACAACGTGCGTATAAAACAGTAAACATAAGAATAATTGGGGTTGTACATTAAAGAATGATAATAGATTTTAAACTGTACATATTATTGAAGAAAAAGTTATCCAAAAATATCTACTTTTGGATTTAATCATTCCTGATTGTGCAACGCCGAATAATTAACCTTAAATTACCTCAAATCAGCAAAAAGGTTCCATTGAATAATGATTCAAATTAATCCCAAACATTATTACTATAGGATTATGATACCGTATTCCTACTTAAAATGGCTACGATACCATTGCCCTAATATTTTTGGAGAGACTCCAAGTAGGTAAGCAATAACTACTACTTGATTAATTAGAGTAGTTTTAAATATTCCTAATTTTTGCCACCTACGGCCAGAAGTTAATACTGGTTTTGATACAATTCCAATTTTCCCTCTTTTCCTTAACTTTCTGATCAATTCAAAATCTTCCATAATTGGTATTTCTGGAAAACCACCAATTTCTTCAAATATTTTAGCTGGGAGAAAAATTCCTTGGTCTCCATAAGGCATTTGCAAATAACGCGATCGCCAATTGACCATTTTCTCAACTATTCGTAAATTTTTTTTTCTTCCTTTAATACCTAATTCAAATGCACCTGCAATAATATTCGGTTTGGCTAGAACTTCTCTTAATAATTGGTCAAATTTTAATGGTAAAAATGTATCTCCATGTAGAAATAAAAGAATATTTCCTGTTGCTGCTTTACCTCCACAATTCATTTGAATACTGCGACCAGGAAAAGAATAAATAAGTTTAATATCTAAAGATTTAACAACTTCAATTGTACCATCATTACTGCCACCATCAACTACTATTATTTCTATATCTTTTCCTGTTTTAGCTGTGGAAATAGTTTGGGCAATTGTACTAACTTCATTTAACACGGGAATAATAATCGAAATACTGCTCATCAATTTTTTGGTAAGGGATGGAGAATTTATATTTTTTCCCATTGAATAGGATGAAATTTAAAAGCAGATGAAAATTAGATATGTACTAATTAATTTAAAATTGTAATTTTTTCAGGTCTTCTGGACGGTCAATATCAGAAAGTTCGGGTAAATAGTCAATAGCTAAATTAATGTTTTGAGCGATCGCTACAGTTTTTGACAAGACAACAGAAGTGCCCCAATTAATTCCTTGAAATAATTCTGGGATAATTTTTTTGAGACCAATTAGATAATAACCTCCGTCTATTGCTGGACCAATTACTACATCAGATTGAGTTAGTTTAGCAAAAGCTTCTAATATAATTTCAGGAGTTAAACTGGGGCAATCTATACCAATAATTACTACAGATTTCATCCCCTGATTAAAAGCGGATTCAAATGCTCTAGTTATACGTTCACCTAAGTCTCCTGTACCTTGTTCTTGATATTTTAAATCAGAGCCTAACCAGTTTTTCATTAATTGCAAATTTCCACCAGCAAATCTAATCTCAATAGATAATGACATCCTATTCAATAATTTTTTTGCTTTTATTAAAGTTGTTTCAGTCATTTTACTTTGTAGATTTGCTGCTCCTTCTGCTCCCAAAGCAGGTATTAATCGTGTTTTTGTTTTTCCTGGTTCTGGATAGCGAGTAAAAATAATTAGCTGTTGATTATTCATTATGATATAGTGTAAAGTATGCTTTAGTCTAATATCTTAAATTAGGATGTTAAAATAAAATATTAATTAGATGGTTTTCTTCGAGATAAAGTCTTAATAACTAGAAAAAATTTGATTAAATTATAATATTTAGTATACTGAATACTTGTAATTAATAATAAATAAGTCGAAAACAATTTTAGGAAAAAAAAGTAAATATGACAGTAAATATGACCAATAATCAAGATAAATTGATTAAAATTGCCGTTATCGGAGATATTCACGGTCAGTGGGAATTGGAAGATGAAATAGCTCTCAAACATTTGGGAGTTGATTTGGTACTATTTGTGGGAGACTTTGGTAATGAAGCAGTAGAAGTAGTTAGAGCGATCGCCACTCTTGATATACCTAAAGCAGCAGTTTTTGGTAACCACGATGCCTGGTATACAGCTACAGAATGGGGCAGAAAAAAATGTCCTTATGATCGAACTCAAGAAGATAGAGTCCAGCAACAAATAGACTTACTTGGGGAAGCTCATGTAGGTTATAGTAATCTGGACTTCCCAGAGTTGGCCTTGACAGTGGTGGGGACTCGCCCTTTTAGTTGGGGGGGTCCAGAATGGAAATATGGCGATTTTTATCGAGAACGATTTGGGGTCAATAGTTTTGATGAATCTACTGATTTAATGGTGCAAGCTGCACAGAATGCGAAATATAAAAATGTGATTTTTCTTGGCCATAATGGACCAAGGGGTTTAGGAGATGCTCCTGAAGACCCTGTGGGGCGAGACTGGAAACCTATAGGCGGAGATTTTGGCGATCCAGACTTTACCAATGCAATAATACAATCTCGTAAGTTGGGTAAGAAAATTTCTCTAGTTACTTTTGGCCACATGCACCATAACTTGCGACATACTAAGGAACGGTTGCGTAAATGTATTGATGTGGACAGTGAAGGGACTTTATATTTTAATGCAGCAAGAGTGCCACGCATTTTTGAAACAGAAGACCAGAAAAAACGCCATTTCCCTATTGTTTCCATGAAAGCAGGTGTTGTTTCTCAAGTTGCTTTGGTTTGGGTAGGCCAAAATTTACAGATAATTTCTGAAGAATTTTTATATTGCCAAGAAAAACTTGTTGTAGAGTCTGCATAGGTGCTATAATAAGTAATTGTCAAAACATTACAAGTCTCGTAGCTTGTTTGGTCAAAACTACAAAATTACTTTTGACTTTTGACTTTTGAATTTTGACTTAATTAAGGAGAGGTGGCAGAGTGGTCGAATGCGCTCGACTTGAAATCGAGTGAGGGTCAAACCTCCGTGGGTTCGAATCCCACCCTCTCCGTACAACTATGATTTTCTAATTAAATCTAAGAGCTTTTATCTGTAAATGCTTTAGCCTTTTTTTTGGAAAAAAAGTCCCAGCTTTTGGCTCACTTAAGCTGAAAATCTGAGGATTTTGAGTAGATAAGAGGGGAAAATTTGAGGGACAATTCTTTCTTCAATATCTTTATCCTTGTATGATTCGCATTTTCCCTGACTCCTGACTCGTGAGTCCTACCCTTGCCCATAAGACTTTTTTAGCAAAGCTTAACTAGCAAAGGTTTGAGCCATTTAACATCTATATAGATCCCACCATAGAAGATTAAGTTTTTGAAGCGGTTTACTATTGTTTGACTTTAGTCAAGGATAGTCAAAAGTAGTCAATGCTTATAGACTGATGAAGTCTGTCATAAGTATCTAGAGCATTCTTCCTGACTCAATAATGTCAAACATAGACTCTTATCTTTAAATACTAAATAACACCAATGCTATCGGATTTGATATCATAGCTTGATTCAGCAACGCCATAATATACATTCTGGATAATTAGTAGGTAGTTAGGAAAGCAATCTCCTAAACCCTTGATATTGCTTGCTTCCAATCCGTTCCATTCGCAATGATTTGAATCTTTTCACTACCCTGGTAGTACTGCCATAGCAATGAGCGCTGGCATCATTCAATATTACATAAATAGTTATAATGTAGTACAAAACTTGCAGTATGACCTGCATTTTTCATAAATTAGGCGATATAGCTGCCCCACTTGCTCCGCCAACGCTAAACGTTAAAGTTTTAAGGATGCGTGTAATGGTATTGACAATTTAGAGTTTATAGCTTTAAGATATTTCTATCTTCAAATAAAGTTTGAGTGCTATGGTACATCCTTACACTTAAGATTTGCGTGAACGAGTATTAATATAGAATATAGTTGCTCTTTGAGGCGATTCTCTCACTGGAGAGGCTTAACGAATGCACTCCCATAACACTATGATTCTTTTGTTGTCAGTTAAATCAAAGTGCAACGCGGGAGTCTATAATAGCAAATTTTAAAATAGCTGCCATGCTATAATTATTGCCTGGCAAGGATTTTCTGACATCTATTTGTCACATGATTTTTTCAGGCATGGCATAAAACTTTAAGGTAGTGCGATTGCGCCTCCGTTCCGTTGTCGCGATCGCATAGAAAAAATGTCAGTCATGTAGCAGGATGTATACTTTGTTGTTTTAATTGTCGTTTATGAATTTTTCTTTTTGTATTTTCTTCATAATTAGTATCTGGAGAGACGTTAGTATAGCAGGTAATACAATGGAGTTCCTTACGAAGCAACTTTAGCAGCTTCATTGATTGACCCCGATACTAAAATTATTGGACGTTAGTGCAGCAATTATGACCAGAATGCTACTATTTTTTCTGCTATTGTGGGAGAGCCAGCATCAAGGAAGTCTCCTCTGATTCAAGCGATCGCCAGGAAGCCTCTATCAAAAATGCAGGAGAAAGCTACAGAATTATACGATCGCCAGAAAATTGATTATGAGAGAGACTTGGCAGATTGGGAGGCAGCAGACAAATCTACTAGGGGTGACAAACCTGAAGAACCAAAACTGCGAGTATTTAGCACTGGAGACTATACCCCAGAAGGGATGAGAGAATTAGCTCAACATAATCCCAAGATTTTGAGGTGCTTTGATGAGTTGGCTAAGGAGCAAAAGTCTCAAGGTCAGTATAAAGGAGGTAAGGGAGGTGACGCTCAGTTGCTGTTAGAATCCTATGATGGCCTTATGGATACTGTCGTTCGTAGAGGTAAGATTTATCCCGGTGGTGTAGTAAATCAATGTTTGCTGGGAGGAATTCAACCTGAAGTTTTGTCTGAAATTATCTCCAGCTCAGACCCCACAGGGCTTTTCGCTCGATACAATATCGCCACTTTACCAAACATTCCTCACTATTGGGACGATGATAATGAAGTAGGCATGGACATTACGCCTCTGTTGGTTGATACCTACGAAAGCATAAACCGTTTGCCTGCTATTACTTTCAAGCTTTCCCCAGATGCCTATCAGCTATTCAAGTCTTGTCATAATCACGCCGAAAGCCAAAAGGCTAAAGCTGATCGGCCAGCGATGATTTATCAGTATGGGAAAATGCCAGGGAAAATTCTCCGGTGGACAATGCTATATCATGTCCTCCACGCTGTTTGTCAGGGCAAAACCCCAGATGAAATAGTCTCTAAAAAATTCATTCAAATTGCTAAGGAGCGGGCAATTTACCAAATGTCTCAGGTTCGTGGATTGTTGTCTATTATGGATGATTCTGGGCCAAGCAAAATGTTTCAGCTATATCAGTATGCTCTGAGGAAAGAAGAACCGATTACACCCAGGGATTCTGTATACAAGACTAAGAAGGCCAAGGATAGAGGTGAGGCTATTGATTTTTTTCGCTGACTAGAGGAGATGGGATGGGGTCGAACGATTGCCACTGATAACTGTCACCAATGCTTGTCACCACCCCTAAAACAAAAGAAGTTTAGATAATCAGAGTCGCCCAACATACTCACATAAATCAAAAGATGATTTTAAAGTGGGACAAAAGGTGAGAGCCGATGGACTTCAACTTATTATATAAGATTGCATAAATACAGGATGTGAAAAAAGGGCTTCTTAGAGACGAAGAGGGAACTGCCTTTAAGTGGAAAAGGTGTCAAATTGTAGACCAATATTCAAGATATTATGATCAACCGCTGTTTTTGCCACTGGTAGTAGCAAACCTTGGTAGAAAATTAAGGGTAGGATACCCAATTCAGCTATAAAGATAATGAACACTCGAGAGGAAATATTTGGGACATTAAAAGTTTAAAAACCAGTTGCCCATAGATTCAAAAAGGTTTGTGACAAAGTTTAACCTGAAGTATTTAAAAGGATAAAATTTGAGCAAATTAAAAAAATTTTTGTGTGACAAATAATGTGTCAAATTACCAATTCTTGCCTCAAAAAGTGCCAATAAATATCTATGATACTTAATGGACAAGTTATAGGTTAAAGCATAAAACCTAGACTAAGAAAGGTTTTGAGAAGTGGGGGTGGTGGGACTTGAACCCACACGACTGTTAAGGTCAACGGATTTTAAGTCCGTAGCGTCTACCATTCCGCCACACCCCCATAATTGGGATAATTCCATGAGCTTCTTAATGCTCATTTCTTTATTTAATCACAATGTTCATATTTTTGGCAAGTATTTTGAAGAGAAATTAAAATAAAAAAAATATTAAGGACTCTGGGTGAGTATATTAAAAGCCTTCTCCTGAAGGAGACACAGCACAAATTACTGGAAGTCAGAAGTAAAAAGTTAGAAGTTAGAGGATCAAGCTCCAAAAATTTCTTGGCAGGACAAAATATGGAATAATCTGGAGATTGACTGGAAAAATAGTTATTCAGGCAATAGTATATTAAACAGAATACGATTAACTATTGTCATTTCCCAATCTTGTTTATGAACTTAGACCTAGACACAAATCTAGTAATCCTAATTATTTACGCGGCCCTGGCCGGAGCCTATCTCCTAGTAATACCAGCTATAGTTTACGCTTATCTAAATACCCGTTGGTATGTTGTTAGTTCTATTGAACGGGTCTTCATGTACTTCTTGATGTTCTTATTCTTCCCTGGTATGTTGGTTTTGTCCCCATTTTTAAATTTTCGCCCTAGACGGCGACAGATTGAAGGTTAATGCGACGAATTGATGCTATTGGAATAAGTATCGGTATTTTTGCTGGTGGTGGTATCCTCTACTTGGTCTTACAAATAGTAGGTATAAATAGTACCAACGCTGGTATTTGGACACAAGCTGTTTTGGTCGGTGGCTTAGTTGTCTGGCTGCTGACCTATTTATTTCGGGTTGCGAATACAGATATGACTTATAATAAACAGTTGAATGATTATGAAGAGGCTGTACTGCAAAAGCGTCTGGAAGAAATGACTCCAGAAGAGTTGGCTCAATTGCAGACTGAAGTTGAACAGGAAAAGGCAAGCAAAACAGACAAACAGGAATAAATTATCAAACAGGATTGATTCTAAAACCTCCCTTTTTTTAATCAGTTAGTCTCCTAGGTCGGAACAGCCTTAACAGTTAAGTCTTTTTTCTAGTTTGATCAAAATAATAAAGTAAGAAATTAAATTCTTACTTCTGACTTCGTTAACTATCCAATATTTAAAATTAAAAATGATTTCAGTTTCTCATTGTTTTGAATCTCTACGCAATAATGGTGGTCAGTGTGCTTTGATTCCCTTCATTACGGCAGGCGACCCAGATTTGGAAACTACAGCAAAGGCTTTAGAGGTATTGGATAGTAGTGGAGCGGATCTAATAGAGCTGGGTGTACCTTATTCCGACCCTCTGGCTGATGGCCCGGTAATTCAGGCTGCTGCTACTCGTTCTTTGAGCCGGGGGACAACTTTGGAGTCAGTGTTAGAGGTGGTGCAGACAGTTAGTCCGAGGTTGCGATCGCCAATAATTCTATTTACTTACTATAATCCGATTTTATATCGGGGGGTAGAGAGTTTCCTGAAAAAAATTTATGATGTGGGCGCTAGGGGTTTGGTTGTGCCAGATTTACCGTTGGAAGAGGCCGATATTTTGTTGAAACCAGCAAGAGATATTGGGATAGAGTTGACTTTGTTGGTTGCTCCTACTAGCCCAAAAGAGAGAATAGAGGCGATCGCTCGTCAGTCTCAAGGGTTTATTTATCTAGTTAGTGTAACTGGGGTGACGGGAATGCGTACTCAAGTACAGACGGGGGTACAAGATTTGTTGAAACAAATGCGGGCGGTGACTAATAAACCGATTGGTGTGGGTTTTGGTATTTCTCAACCAGAACACGCTTTACAGGTAAAAAATTGGGGCAGTGATGCGGTTATTGTTGGTAGTGCGGTGGTGAAGCGGTTGGCTGAAGGAACTCCTGATGAGGGTTTGCAGGCGATCGGGGAGTTTTGTCAGAGTTTGAAGGTGGCTATTAGTTGAGGTTATGGTAAGCTAGGTGAAGTTCTAGAATTATCTAGTGGAGAAGTCTAATCTATGGAAAAAGTATTGGAAAGTTTCTTAGATACTTCCTATGTTGTCACAAAATTGAAGCTTGATTATCCTGTTTATTGCTTCAGGTCAAAAATTCTGGAAACGACAACTCAAAAGTTTATAAATCTTTTTCCGGGTAATGTTCTCTATGCCGTAAAATGCAACCCTCACCCTTTGGTTATAGAACCCATTTGGTATCTCTAAAAAATTAAGCGATATAGCTGCCGCTAGGCTCTGCCAACGCTAACCTCTTAAGCATCAGTCGAATAAAACAAAGGTTAATCTTAGCACTAGCATTTTCCAGGGTTATTTCAAAATTTTTAGTCAAGCTTTTACACCTTTCGATCCAGGAGTTAGTTCTTTCAATCACCCACCTGGCTTTGACTGGAACAAATCCTGTTTTTCCTTCGTGTTTTTTCTGTGCTTTTGATGGTTTTGATGATAGTTGAAATCTAATCTTAGTCACAATCCCTGGATAAATTTTCTCTAATTCCTGTGTGATTTTTTCGGGGTGATATCCATGGTCAAGTAAAATAGTAATTTTAGGAATATTTACAGGTTTAGATTTAAAGTAATCAATATTGTGTGACAACATTTCAATTAATCCCATCTTATCAGAAACTGATGCTTTGGTACAATGGATAAAAAAAGGAAAGCCAAGACTATCTACTCCTAGATGTCTTTTGATTCCGTTAGTAGCCTTGTAAAAACAGAATCCCTTGGACTTGACACTGGCATTACAGGTATTTTTTACTGCCTGTGAATCAATAATAATTAAAGTTGTCCATCTAGTTTTTTTTTACCTGTTGACGTAGTTGAGAGTGTAATACATCTCTAATCTTCTCCATTACTCCCGATTCTCGTCACTGTTTGTAATGCCAAAATACTGTAGAGTAAGGAGGTAAATCCTTGGGTAAATCAGACCAATTACAACTATTCTTCAGTTGATAGAGTACACCGTCCAATATTTGTCTTTTGCTCCATTTTGTAGGACAAGTTGTCTTTTTTTTTTGCAACAATGGTTCAATTAGAACCCATTCTTTGTCTGTCAAGCTACTTGAATATGGCATTTACCTGGCTCTTGTTTATGATAATTGGCGTTGGTGGAGCCTAGCGGCAGCTATATCGCTACTTAATTATAACCGTGGACAGAAAAGATACCAAATGGGTTCTATATGGATGGAGGAATTAAGTCCAGAGGAACGAATTATCAATCGTGATAAAGCATTATCGCAATTTATGGAATTGTACAGTTTTTTATCGCGTCATGCTATTGTCTACCTGCTTCCCAGTTATCCAGGTCTTCAAGAGCAGACTTATGTTGCTAACTTAGGAATTGTTTTACTCCATACAAAAGAAAAAATAGTTGTGATTTCTAACTACCGTTCTGAGCCACGACGAGATGAAAGTGAAATAGGACGTCAGTTTTTTAACCTGATGAATTTTAAGGTGAAAGATGCTCCTCCCTATTTTGAAGGAGAGGAAGATTTAAAACACATCAAGGATAATATTTATGTTGGAGCTTATGGCATTCGCACTTCAAAGAATGCCTTAGATTGGTTTAGTGAATCTTTTGACATTAAAATTATTCCTTTTCAGATGTCAAACGAATATTTCTATCACTTAGAAAAATGTGTCAATATCTATGATGTCATTTTCAATGATCCTTATATTGGATTAACGAATAGTATTCGATGTGGAAATTATCTTCTTTGTGCATCTGATATTGATGAATTGTATCCATCCGATAAACATTATGAACTGGAAAAATCAAAGATTAAGTCATTGAATCAGCTCTGCTCATCTTTGGGAATGGAACCTGTCTACTTTAACCTCTCAGAATTTCATAAATCTGGTGCTCTTCTGTCTTGTCTGATTATGCACTTGAATCATAATAATTTTACTTAGAGAGTAGAAATAGAAGAGAGGTTTTTGGTAAAGAGCAAAAACTTCTCCAGTTCAATTTACCAAAATAATTAGGTCTAAAGCCCCGCCTTTTAAGGTGAAATGTTTTTGGAGAGTTGCTCTAATCCCTGTTACAAAAACAACTTCTGACTTCTGACTTCGTTAAACAACCCTGTTACAACTGACAGCTATGAATCTTATCCCTGACTGGAAAACCGATACTGTGACCTTAGTCCTGCCAAATGTATGGATGGAATATTATAACGAATATTTGACTGAACTAGAAAAATTTTATGCGGATTTTTTAATTGAAATTGCAAAGTACGATCAGGTAATTTGCCTGGTTCCAGATAAAGCTCATGCTGAAAAGATGGTGAAACTAACGAACTTAGATATATCTATTTTTCGGATTGCCAATGTAGAAGATATTTGGATACGAGACTTTGCTCCAATTCAGTCAGAGCATGGGTATATTAAATTTATTTATAAACCTGAATATGATGATGAATTAGATTGTAAATATATTGAAGAAAGTTTTATAAATTACTTTAATAAATCAATACAACAATCTGCAAATACCAGCTTTACCGACCTAGAATTAGAAGGGGAAAATTTCGTTCATAATGGAAAAGGAACGGCAATTGTGACCGAAAAATTATATGCTCAAAATCCCCATAAAACCAAATCAGAAATCAATCAAATCATCAAAGAAAAAACTTCAATTGAAAAGTTAGTAATCGTTCCGACGCAACCGGGAGATATGACAGGACATATTGATGGAATGGTTCAATAGATTGATTCCCATCGAATTCTGATGAATGATTATCAAACTCAAGATTCTGATTTTGGGATGTTTATCAAGAGGTTAGATAGTTGTTTAGGACAGCAATTGCCAGAAGTTGAGACAGTGAAAATTCCCTGTTTTATTTCAGATAAACAGTATCTTGGTTGGACTTATGAACAAGGAAACTATATGAATTTCTTGAGAACGCAAAACCGAGTATATGCCCCCATTTATAATCAGCCAGAAGATGACATTGTTCGAGAAATTTATACTCAAATTTTTGGTAACAATGTGAGTTTTATTGAATCTGGGGCAATATCAAAGTATGGAGGTATTCTCCATTGTATTACTTGGAACTATTTAGCTTCCTGATTAATCAGGTCTTAGCAGAAGTTATATCTCAAACCCCTGAGATTGCTTCCTTTCACGGAGTGACCGTCGCAATAACTTTATAGTTAGTATTTATCCGAATATTATATTATATCAAATCTGCTTAATTCGGTAGAAAAAAATGTTCCATCTTCAACCATTAATAAATTTTTCTATAATCTCCCCACCCCTCCCACACTATTTTTACCGAAATAATTAATAATTAAACAATTAAATAATTAGATAATTTAGGTGTAAAGCCTTCCCTTGGATAGACGAAAACAATAAATCTTTTCCTGATTAGTGTCAATCCTATCCCTTTTAGGGAGAGGTAATTATCAATTATCAATTCTCCATTATCCATTAATCAAACCAAAGCTACCGGATTTGATATTATTACTATAGGAACAGGTTTAATAAAAAGATTTCTCTAAGTGTAAAAAACCCGCCCCTAGTATTTGAGTGTAACTAATCAACAATATCTGATATTAGTTGAAAAATTTTGATACTGATAGCTATCATTTTTTCCAACCCGATCGATAATATACTGGGGAACCTGTATCTGAGACAAAGTGACAAGCTAAGTAAGAGTTGATAAAACTCTTCCATATTGGCTCGGTTGACTTGTGATAATATTCACCCAGGATAGGTTTAATTGCTTCAGTTGCTGTTTTCAAGTGATAATGAGGCATACTCAAAAAGATGTGATGAGCGACGTGAGTACCAATGTCGTGATGAATAGAATTGATAAAACCGTAGTCGCGGTCTATGCTAGATAATGCACCTTTGAGAAAATACCAGTCGTCTCCACGATACCAAGGAATATCCGGCTCAGTGTGGTGTAAAAAGGTAACTAAATCTAACCACATCACAAATATCACATAAGGAACCAGGTAATATTTTACCAGAAAGACCCAACCAAATTTATAAGTCAGGAAACCAAGAAATCCTACCATTAACATCCAGAGAGCTGAACTGGTTAAAACATCCCACTTTTCATTGGGACGGAATAATGGACTGTCGGGCATAAAATGGGAGCCTTCACGATTTGGCGATCGCCTAAATAAATAGAATGGATAGGCTAATAATACTATATAAAAGCGACCTATTTTTTCAGGCCAAGACATATCATTGTACTTACTCTCAGTCACTGGATACCAACTTTCATCAGTGTCAATATTTCCGGTATTGGCGTGGTGAGTTCTGTGGCTGATGCGCCAACCGTGGTATGGTACGAGAATGGGAGTATGAGATAGATGCCCAATTAAATTATTCACCCATTTATATTTGGAGAAGGAACCATGACCACAGTCGTGCCCAACTACAAATAATGCCCAAAACATAGTTCCTTGCATTAACCAGAAAATGGGGAAAAAGAACCATGAATCTAGATTGTAGGCAATAGCATATAAACCTGCAATAATCCCAATATCTAGAAAGAAGTAGCTGAGAGACCTCCAGAGGGAAGGTTCAAAACAGTGAGGAGGAATAGCTGCCTTCACCTCCTGGAGAGTAAAGGGTAACTCTATTTTTGAGGGAGTTGAGTTTGTGTCAGTTGCTTGATCGAGAACAGTGTTTGATTGCACTAAATTTTTCAGTTTATCTAGTATGACCGATATTTCATCTTTACACAAGCTATACCGTTTCACGGAAGTCAAAAATCAAAAATCAAAAGTCAAAAGTCATATTTGAGCGGCTCAAAACTCTGACGTTAAAGTAATTTCAGCAAATAATTTCACATCTAAAATGTGAAATTATTTGTGACATCTTTGAAAGTGAATTGGTATTATATGGAGCAGGTTAAGTTCCTATCAGTTACCCCTATGCTGAATAAAAACAGAGAAGAGGGGTAGAAATTTATGGCACTTTTGCTGCATTAGGACAAATTCCATTAGCTCAGAAAAAAGAGCTGGTAGTGGTAAATAAGTAGGGATTTTTGCTATATCTCTCTTAGTACAAAGAGAGTTACACCAAGTCATAAAACTACTTCTACAAGACTACCAAGTAGCTAGTGGAAGATGAAACAGTATATACTCTAGCATAATCAGGGAGTAGTTAGGCACAAAAATTTTCTTAACTAGGACTTGCTGATTAAATCTCAAATAGTTAATAATAAAGTTTTTAGCCTTTTTGAGTTTGAAAAAAGTGCCTGGTTTTCAGTCTAAATAATGCTCCAAAATTAGCATTTTGGGCAGAGGGCAAAAAAAATACTTCCCTACTCCCCCACTCCCCAAACCCTAACTAGGCCAAGAATAGTTTGTAAGCTGGATTTTGGCTTTCGTCCCAATAGCGATAAGCCAAGCTTTCGAGAAAAGCTTGCCATTCTAGCATCTCGTAGGGGGGGACTTGCATTCCTACCGCAATACGTCCATAATCTGCCCCATTGTTGCGATAATGAAATAAACTAATATTCCAGTTAGGACTCATGGAGGCAACAAATTTCATTAATGCACCTGGCCGTTCAGGAAACTCGAAACGGTAAAGTAGTTCGTGGTGGGCAAGGGGAGAACGACCCCCAACTAGATGACGCAGATGTAATTTTGTCAGTTCATCATCTGTTAAATCTATGCTTTTCAAACCTTGGGTTCTAAATGTTTCTAGTATTATGGCAGCATCAGCACGGTCTTTTATTTGCACTCCAACAAAAATATGTGCTTCTTTTTCCTCAGCAATGCGATAGTTGAATTCAGTAATATTACGTTTGCCAAGACAGTCACAAAACCTGCGGAGACTTCCTGGAGTTTCAGGAATTGTAACGGCAAAGATAGCTTCGCGACGTTCTCCCAGTTCAGCGCGTTCGGCGACAAAGCGGAGACGATCAAAGTTCATATTCGCTCCGCAGGCGACAGCGATGAGGGTTTCTCCTTGAATTTGTTTTTGTTCAACGTAAGCTTTTGCACCAGCGATCGCTAAAGCGCCAGCAGGTTCAACAATGGAACGAGTATCTTCAAAAACGTCTTTTATCGCAGCACAGGTATCATCGGTTCCTACGAGAATAATATCATCTACATATTGCTGACAGAGGCGAAATGTTTCTTCCCCTACTTCTCGTACTGCTACGCCATCGGCAAATAAACCTACCTGGGGTAAGCGGACTCGATGTCCGAGTTTTAAAGATTGTGACATAGCATCAGCATCAATAGGTTCCACACCAATAATTTTGATTTCTGGACGTAACCGTTTGAGGTACGCGGCAATACCGGAAATTAAGCCACCACCACCAATGGCAACAAATATTGCATGGATGGGTTTTTGGTATTGCCGCAGAATTTCCATACCTATTGTACCTTGTCCGGCAATAACGTAAGGGTCGTCAAAGGGGTGAATAAAAGTTAAGCCTTTTTCTTCTTCCAGTTGACGGGCGTATTTATAAGCTTCATCAAAAGTTTCGCCATGCAAAACAACTTCTCCTCCCCTAGCTTTGACAGCATCAACTTTTAGTTGGGGGGTGGTTACTGGCATAATTATGATGGCGCTGGTTTTGAGGTAAGTTGCAGCTAGGGCTACTCCTTGAGCGTGGTTGCCTGCCGAAGCTGCTATAACTCCACGGGAGAGAATTTCGGGGGGAAGTTGAGCCATTTTGTTGTAAGCTCCGCGTAGTTTGAAGGAGAAGACTGACTGCATATCTTCTCGTTTGAGTAGGAGGTTATTATTAAGGCGGCTTGAGAGGTTGGGAGCTGCTTCAAGTGGAGATTCTTGAGCTACATCGTAGACACGGGCAGTGAGAATTTGTACCAGGTAGTCACAATACATAGTGGAACTTAAGTTGGTAATTAATTACAGTATAGAAATATAATACGATGTTTAACGCCTAAACTTTCTACTCTTGTCGTCTATCTTCTATCTCATATTTGAATAATTAGCGATCAAAATTTTCTTTCTTATTTACTTTACGAATAACCTTGCTAGCCTCAACATACTTACTTCAACAACTTTATTGAGAATAGCAGTTTCTTATTTTGAAATAATTGCATCTTGTGAATAATTATATCCCACATTCCGCACTTCATAGCGTAGCACAAAAGAATACATGAATCATCATCAGAATTTTAGCTAACAAATTGATTGTATAGAACATAAATATAGTCAACATTAGAGTATTCCTGCTCAACCAGAGATTTCTGTTAGCAGCACAAAACAAAGGAGCAAATACACTCCCCTTAAAAGCATCAATCAATTTTCGTGTTGCAGGTAGTGCTACTCGATCGCACCATCATTTTCCGGAGCGTGGGTTACATGATCGCACACCATCAAAATCACTGATAATATCTTTGGCAAGCGGAGGGTAAAAACTGTAAAATCAAACACCGTCCCTCTGTGAGATTAACGACTTTTTCCTGTTGATTTATTGTTAAAAAATGCACCCCTTGAAAGGATTGAAATATCCATCTTAATGTCGGAGTATTTGTCAGCTTTCCCAACTGGTTTTTAACTCCATTATTGGTTCTTTTTAAAGTATTTCTCAGCTCTCTTTGGCCGAGATTATATACTAATAAACACAGTGACATAATGAACAATATTGTTTCTACTCTTTGAGTTTTTTCGACAAAAAAACTATCGGCAAAAAATTGTGGGTCCTTGAGGAATTTGAAGCCCCTTTCACAACTCTGTTGGTTTTTATAGTTCCAGATTATTTCTGGACTTTTTATTTCTGAATCTGACTCAATATTTGTAGATAAAATAAATCTGCCAGCTACTAAATTTCTTCTTTCTATCTCTGAGACTCTTGGTTGAATTTCAATTTGATGATGATAGACTATAGACTGTTTATTCAAGATTTTTTCCCTAATTTCTATAGATTCTATACTCCATAACTTCAGTTTGTTGTTAATAGATTTCAAGTGATTTTGAGCTTGAGTAACTGTATCAAATCCAGTTGTTTCTAATTTTTTTACTAACTTTAATGCCGTCTTTTTTTCTTGTTCAATTTTCGACTCTAATTTCTGGATATCGCTTTTTTTTCGCTCTGCACTTTCTACAATTAACCATCTTTGTCTGACTTCAGCATCAGTTACTTTTTGCTCCAACCATTTGTATCCTTTTTCTTGAAGCACCCTAGTTATTTCCTGAATTTCTGGGTCTGTTTCTAGGGAAACTTTGACTTCTTCAAGGTCTACTTCAATTATTTCTTTTGCCTTTTTTAAAGTCATTGGTACTCTAGTTATCCATTTTAAGTTGGAGATTAATTGGATATTATCTTGACTATATAAGGCACTATCACAAACCATAATACTATCTAGTTTTATTTGTTTTTTTACCTCAGTTAAAATTTGACCAAATACTGCTTTATCTGATTCATTTCCGTCAGCAGACCTGATAAATAATGGTATTCCACTATCACTACTTACTATTAAATCTAATACACATTGTTTTAAGTCTGGTCGATGGTCGCGAGAATACCCCTTTGTAATTAATATCGGTTTTTGTTGATGATTTTCAGTACTTTCAATATGATTATATTCTCCATGTAGATGAAATGATGTTGAATCTAAGTGAGCATATTTAGTTCCAATGTTAAACTTTTTAATAACTAATAATCCTATTTATATAAATAAATTTGTTAATCCTAATTGATAGATATCATCCATGACTCTACCGATTTTATCATCGTTTAGATATTCACTCTTTATACCTGTTCCTAATAATTTTTCTACAGCCTTGTCTTCAAAGAAATTACTAAATAAATATAGAGGACGTGATACCATTCCTAGCCCATTAATAATTAAGGCTTTAATTACTGTTCCTGATGTAATTTTTTCTCGACTATCAACTCCTAATTTTTGGTTAATTATTTCCACAATTCCTATCTCATCAATTAGTCCTGCTACTATTCCTAAGTGGTCGAGATTTTTAACTGTTATTTCTTCCATCTACTGACACTTTTTTCAAAAGTAAATAATATGTGATCATAGGTTTATGATCTCACTTGCAGTTACCAAACACCATAAGTAATTCTACTTAATTAAATAGATGAGTTTTTTGTAGCCTGTTGCGCTACAATTTGAAGTGCGGAATGTGGGTTAGATCAAGTATCAAGTCTCATTAATTAATCACAATAAAAATGTTTTTCCCTTTCAGCAGGCAGGGAATCGAACTGAGTTTGCATCGTAGAACTCCCCTAAGTCCACCAAATCCACCGAAACTGAATGGAGAACAAGAAGCTCAACTGATTGCAATATGTTGTTATAGTCCACCATTAGGTAGAGCCCATTGGAGTGTAAGGCTATTAACTGAAGAATTAAAAACACGAGGAATAGTTACGGAAATTTCTTATGAAACAGTACGCAGTTGTCTAAAAAAAACCGACTACGACCTTGGAAAAAACAACGTTTTTGTATTCCACAGAGAGATTTAGCACGGTTCATGGCAGAGATGGAAGTAGTCCTTGACCTTTATAGTAGCCAACATACTCAAAGCCAGCCTCTGATTTGTATGGATGAAGCAGCGATCCAATTAACTGGACATCTTTACGAACCAATTGAAATGAAACCAGGTCAAGATGCCAAGGAAGATTATCACTACACTCGCCAAGGAACTCAAGCTTTGTTTATGTTTTTTGACCCCATTGGTGGTTGGCGACGAGTCACTCATCGGGACAGTCGTACCAGTATTGATTGGGCTGAAGAAATTCGACAATTATTAGAGGTAGACTATCCTCAAGTTGAAAAAGTGAAATTACTCTGTGATAATCTTAATACTCATAACATTGCTTCACTTTACAAGGCTTTTCCTGCGCCAGAGGCACACCGTCTTGCTCGAAGATTGGAAATTAATTTATCATACACCTCGTAGTGGCAGTGGGCTGAATGTGGCTGAGATTGAACTAAGTGTTTTATCGCAGCAATGTCTGGCTCGGCGTATTCCCTCTGTGGCACAACTGGCATCGGAATTGAAGGCTTGGCAACAAGAACGAAATCGCACAGCTAGTAAAGTAATTTGGCATTTCACCGCCCAAGATGCACGAATTAAATTGAAGCATCTTTATCCGGTTTTTGAAACTGTGGCAGACTCAAAACTCTAAACACTTGTTTGTGACTGTCAATTTTTGGCGATCGCCTGTTTGTGACTATCAACTTTTATAGTCATTCTCAATAAGACTGGGACGAGTGTTTCTCTCCTTGAAAGGGTTTCAGCCAAAAAAGTGTTTCATCCTTATTTGAAATGACTATAGCGATCGCCTGATGGTCTGTGATGATAACTTCTTGCCTCTGAGACTAATACACCATTTTCAGCTTGACGCGCCACTACGTATTCAAAGAGACATGAATATTAGACAGATTTAATACTATTATTGGCACTGAATTCTACTCATCACAAACGGTTTAACCGTATTTACGTTTGACATTTTTATAGGAGCGCTTTGCAACCGCAGGATTAAACTGAGTATCCACAAACTGCACCGGATAATAGGTTTCTATCCACAAATGCGCTCCACAATCCAAAGGTTCATAAGGTTTATAAACTATACGACACGGACCATGTATTTCCATCTGATAACCCATATCGTTACGACGCCCTTGCTTCGAAGTGATTACTGGAATCAGTTGCTCTAGAGTCATTTGAGGATCGTATTTAATTCTTTTGCTATTGGATTTAATTTTATGTTGATTAACATGAATCTTTGTCGGCTTCTTCCGCAGTTTCTTACACCAAATACCTTCCGGACCTCTACTACCCGGTATAACAACAGGCATTTTGCCATAAAGAGGAATTTGCCAAAAACCTTTGTGTTTGTAAGCTCCCTTTATTCTACCTTGAGAAAGTAAAACTCTGACTCGTTGACAACAAATACCCAATAAGAAAGCTGCTTCTCTAGTTCCAATATAAATCATTTTTACTATAGCACTATAGTTTTGATTAGGTAATAATTATAAAATTACAGATACTATATTTTACTCAGTAGACAAATAAATTCTGTCAAATTCGCTACATAACATACTGCCCCAAATATTAGCCTCATATTTAATATTACTCATTATATTGAATACGATAAACCCGATTATTCATTTCTTCTGTAAATAATAAACTTCCATCTGGCAATACCTGTAAACCAGTCGGACGACCCCAAGTTGTTTCCTCTGAAACATCCAAAAATCCTGTTAAAAAGTCTCGATATTCTCCTGTAGGATTTCCATTTTCATCAAAGGGTACAAATACTAATTTATAACCTGTAGGTTCCTGACGATTCCAACTTCCTCGAAATGCGACAAAAGCTCCATTTTGATATTCTTCTGGGAAAGTTTCTTCATCATAAAATTGCAGTCCTAGAGGTGCAGAATGGGATTGAAATAAAACATCAGGAGTTTCAGTTTGAACTACTAAATTAGGATTTTCTCCAGCTCTTCTGGGGTCTTCCAAATTAGGTGATAAATAAGCATAAGGCCAACCATAAAATTCACCTTGTTCTAATCCTGTTAAATAATCAGCAACTAAATCATCTCCTAATCCATCACGTTCATTGACAGTAGTATAAAGTTGACCTGTAATTGGATTAAAATCTAAACCTACAGGATTTCTTAAACCTGAAGCAAAAGTTTGTTGATTAGAACCATCCAAATTCATTACTTGAACTGATGCTCTTGGTAATGGTTCGACAGATACATTGGAGAGGGAACCAATAGAAACAAAAAGTTGATTATTTTCAGAAATTGCTAAGTTCCGAGTCCAATGACCTCCTGCTGGTAAATCGGCAATTTTTTCACCAGTGCCATTAATTTGTATATCGCCAATATTGTAGGGGTATCTAACTATTGAATCTGTGTTTCCGACATAAAAATAATCTTCAGTAAAAGCCATACCAAAGGGTTGATTTAATCCATTTGTTTCTGAGGCAAAAATCTGAGAAAAATCTGCTGTTCCGTCACCGTCTGTATCCCGCAATAAACGGATTTGGTTTAATGGTGTTTCTGTTACTAATACATCTCCTGTAGGAGTGACTGCTAACCAACGAGGTTTTTCTAAATCTTCAGCAAAAACATTAACTGTAAATCCATCAGGAACCTGCAAAGTTGGATTATTAGGAACTGGAATAATATCGGCAGGATTAGAAGCACTATCACTGGCGAAAGGTTGTGGCAATGAATCTAGAGAAATGCGGATATTTTCTGATGATAATAGTTCGGTTTCTATGAAGCTGCTGTTACGGTTTTCATTGCCGGATGTATCTATAAAATATAAAGTATTTTCGTCTATTTCTGGTGGTGAAGTACCTAATAATAAACCGATGATTTCTCCTGAATTACGGATTGTAATTACAGTATCACTACTTCCTGGGGTAGTAGTTTCAAATGTTAAATCATTAGCTGTTAAACCTGATGGTAAATCTAGGCGATCGCCTATTGAAAAATCAGTAATTATGTCTGCTTCTTGGGAAAGGAAAAAGACATCTGCACCGTTTCCTCCTGTCAGAGTATCTATTCCTAAATCTCCATACAAACTATCATTTCCTGTGCCACCATTGAGAAAATCATCTTCTTTCCCTCCTCTCAATATATCGTTTCCAGCATCACCCAAAATTGCATCATTGCCTAAATTTCCACTGAGAAAATCATCCCCATCTCCACCGAAAATAGAATCTGAGTTTTTGCCTCCGAATATTGTATCATTACCTTGATTTCCAATAATTGTATCGTTGTCTCGATTACCATTAATAATTTCTGTATCTTCAGATCCAATAATTGAGTCATTGCCACTTAAACCAAGTAAACCTCGGGGCAAATTTGCTAGTAATTGAGAAGTTAGCTGAAAGTTATCAGAATCTAAAGTTAATTCATAAAATCCGTTAGAAGTAGGACCTGCCATTGTTTTTGGATATGTTTGAACTTTCTACTATTTTAATAGTATAGAAGTTAGGAATTAGTGACAGTTATTGTTTATCAAAATTTAATTTTTGACCAGTGAGAGTATCCTGCTTTTCTTGTAACTGAGATTTTTAGTATTGAGAGTAGGTTAGATTAAGGAACGAAACAACATATATCAGTTTCAATATTTATAATTATCACTCTATTCTGTTGTTTCAAATTCGACTTTATCGTAAATATTTGCCAGGGTTATTTGAAAATTAATGGAGTTTAGAGAGATGGTCTCTTCGGATTCGTTATATTGTGAGAAAATCCACTGTTTTGAGCAGTTTTGAAATATTTTTCGACTTAGATTGTGTATTAGTCTATAAGTAGATGTTCTTGAAATGTAGTAAGAGTAAACTTAATAAGTGCCTAGGCAAAATTAATTACCTATAGAACCCCTAAGAGATCTATATAATTATGCAAGTTAAGTCTATTCGTGCATCAAGAATGAGGAAAAATTATCTCAAGGAGTGTTGAATTTTTTTTATTATTTCTCCCCACATCTTCCCTCTTTCCTCTTTCCCAATTATTAATAATTAATAATTAATAATTAAATAATTCTGGTTTAAAGCCTCCTCTTGGATAGGGGAAAAAGCGGTTGAGGGATGGCGAGGTTTCCTCGCCATATCCAA
>NZ_JBNHER010000098.1:0-40914 GCF_050015975.1 Dapis purpurea BLCC-M126
TTTAACCAGAGGTAATTATCAATTATCCATTATCAATTATCAATTAATGAACTTATTTTTAACCTGTTTTTTCCTAAAGTCCAGTTATCGGGATTTTATATTACGCACCAATCACCATATCAAGTATGGGCAATTTGCGGAATGCTGCTAATTGTGAGGATCGCCAAATTAGATAAACCCGCCCCCATCCCATGTTCAATTTTTCCATAAACGTAGGGGCGGGTTTCACCAGAAATTTATCGGGATAAATATTACCAGGACTTACGCATGAGATACGAAAAACTAGGAGCTGAGATTGCTTCCCTGTCGGTCGCAATGACGAAAATACGTTGTAGTGCGTAAGTCCTAATTACATTAAATAAACCCGGTTTCTTCAAGAAACCGGGTTTCTGATTCCGTCTGCGTAAGTCCTGAAAAATTAGGGTTTGGTTTCCAAACCCCTACCATCTCAATGTACCAATTCAATTGCTCGCTTAGTTAAAGTCTCAGCAGTTATACCATTAAAATTCATCACCTGAGCAGCACTAGAGGCCGTATCACCTCGTCGCCAAGCAAACGTATCTCGCTTAACCTGACTCCGTAACATAATTGGTTCTAACATTAAACTCGCGCCACCAGTTACACCAATTAAAGCATCTCCGCCGAATAATTTCTCAAAACCAGCATCATCCAAAAATCCGCTATCAGGTTCAGAACAAGTATCCCAACCTGTATCCTGGGGACGATACAAACGTCGGGGGTTAATCACAGAAACTATCCGCACCCCAATACCTTCAGCTTCCAAAGCAGCAGCAGCTTCAAATACCGGAATTAATGGCATATCTCCCAGCACTGCAAAAACAACAGTCTTATCCCCTGCAACCTCTTCAAGAAGAATAGCACCATCCTGCAACCCTTGTCTTGTTTGTTCAAAAGTAGTCCGAATAGGTAATGGTGACTTACTAGCAGTAATAGTCACACCCTTATTTTTAGTAGTCAACGCCCAATCATAACAAACTTGAATACTATTAGCATCGGGTGGGAACAGGGCAAACACATTCCCATTCCGCATCATTGCTGCAAAATAAGCCTCAATTTCCGGACGTTGGTGTGTCCAACCATTACGCCCCTGCTCTAATGCTCCCGCAGTAAATAATGTAATTGTTGAAGGAGTGAGGTGACGTAATTCTGCCATTGCTTGCGTCACAGTTTGCCAAATAGGTACGCCGTTAATAGCAAAAGATTCATAAGAACACCAAACTGTCCGCGCTCCCATCAATGCTAAACCCGCTGCCATTCCAGCACAAGCATCTTCGCTCAAAGGTTCGTAAACCTGACCTTTCGGACCTTGGAAATAAATGTCGTCTGGAGTGGGGTGAATAATTTTCAATGCTTGGTTAATATTATTAATACCTGATGCAGCGTTACCATCAGCATTGGTAATTAGGAAATGAGGATCTTTTTGACCGACATGAGCTATTAATGCTCCCATTGCAGTTGTGGCAACTTTGGGGTCGCCACCAACAGCATATTCTTCTAAAGGTAGTTGACCTAATTCTGCTAATGGGTACTCAAATTCAGTGACAACAGTTTTAGAAGCAGGACCTCCACCAGCACGTTCGCAATTTTTCCGTACTAACTCCCAAGCTGCTACTGGTAACGCGCGTTCTTTGAGAGCATTCATGATTTGGGGACTGTCGAGGGTGTCTTTTGGATAGAGGTTATGAGATTTTGAACCTCTAGCATGAACCCCTGCACCCTTGAGTTGTTTGATAATAAAAATGGTGAGTTTGCCACCAAGTGCAGATTTTCCTGCTTTGTCAATATTTTCTAATACTGCTTTGGTAAATTCCAGACGTTTTTCCAAGGAGAAGGCGCTGCTATCAACGTAGTCACCTGATTGGTTTTTGTCGTCGAAGTCTTTCGCATCTACCAATATGACTTCTGCAAAACCATTACCTTTCCAGTAGGCAATCATTTCTTCATTGGTTTTGGTCGAGACCATACTGTGGTGTTCTTGACTATAACCATTCCACACTAATACTGGTAAAAAGTTGGTGACATCAGGATAGGCAGTGTTGAAGTGTGCCATGGCACTAACTGGATAGGGTTCCCCCATCCCACCATCTCCTAAAGTGAAAGGAAATAGGGTATCGCGATGTAATAATGCTGCTGCCATAGCAAAATGTTGGCCTTGACCTAGTGGACCTGCGGGATTTAAAAGTCCCGGAATATAGCCAGATAGGTGTCCGAGAAGTCCGTGCATTTCCCGGAAGCGATCGCGCATTTGTTGGACTGTGAAGATTTCCATATCTTCTAGGGAGCGGTCAAGAAATACCGCGCTATAGAAACCGGGGGCGTGGTGTCCGACTTCTGTTAGAATATTTTTGTAGCCTAACATAACTAAGGCTGCATAAGCTTCAGCTTGACTGGCAAAACCGCCTGGGTGTCCTGATGCTTTACTGCCTGTTACTTGTAGCATTAGATAACGGAGAGCATCGGCGTAGAGTAGGGTTTGATATACGCCAGTAGGGTCGCTTGGTGAGGCGATCGCTTTACTACCTTCTGCTATTGCTGGTGTTTTAGCGTGGGTCTCAAAATCAGGCCAAGCTTCTCCGAAGTATTGAATACCTTCGCAAAAATCTGGGACTGTTGTTGGTTTTGGGGTTGTTGCAGTCATAGCAATTTTCCTATTTTTCTCTTTCTTATTTCTGCTTAATAATAATTTAACATCTGTGGGGATCGATGTTAATTCATTTTACTTTAGATAGTAATAAGTTTGGGCAATGTTGTTCAAGTTATAGACAATCAAAAAAATTAATAGTTACAATAATCAAAAAATCCAAAAGATAACTAAATTAAGAATATAACAATGACACAACTGCCAGGTCCAAAATCTCCACGTTTGATTCAACTCCTCCAGTGGGTAGCCGAACCCTTGACATTTATGGAAAAATGTGCAATGCAATACGGCGACGCATTTCAAATAAAATTGAATTACCCAATGGTATTTATCAGCCATCCCAAGGCCATTGAGGAAATTTTCAAGGCTAACCCAAAACAGTTCGACTGTGGTGTGGGAAATCAGGTGTTGCTACCATTGTTAGGAGATTTATCCCTGGCTTTGCTAGACGGTACTCCTCACCAACGTCAACGTCAACTATTGATGCCACCTTTTCATGGAGAAAGGATGCAAGCTTATGGTGAGTTAATTTGTAATATCGCTGGGCAAGTAGCTAGTAAATGGCAAGTGGGGGAACGATTTTCCATGAGAGAATCAACCCAAGATATATCTTTGAAGGTAATATTACAGGCAGTTTTTGGTTTATATGAAGGAGATAGATACAATAAAATAGAGCAAATTTTGAGTGAAGCTCTAGAGTCGTTGGGTTCTCCCTGGAAATCAAGTATGCTATTTTTAAAGTTTCTACAAATAGATTTGGGTGCTTGGAGTCCTTGGGGTAGATTTATTAGACAACGGCAAGAAGTTGACGAGTTGCTGTACGCAGAAATTTCTGAACGTCGTCAACAACTAGATCCTACAATAACACAGGCTGGAAGCATGTGCCACAGGTCTGACATTTTGACAATGCTTTTGTTAGCACGAGATGAAGAAGGGCAACCCATGAGCGATCTAGAATTGCGGGATGAATTGATGACATTGCTGTTTGCCGGACATGAAACTACAGCAACCGCATTAGCTTGGGCGTTTTATTGGATTCATCACCAAGCAGAAATTTATAATAAGCTATTACAAGAACTGGAAAACCTTGGAGATAACCCAGACCCAATGGCAATTATGAAACTGCCCTATCTGAATGCAGTTTGCTGTGAAACCCTGCGTATTTATCCAGTGGCAATAATTGCATTTTCACGAATAGCAAAACTACCAATAACGATAATGGATCGAGAATATCCAGAGGGAACTGCTTTAAGTCCCTGTGTTTATCTAACTCATCACCGAGAAGATTTGTATCCTGAACCAAAAAAATTTAAACCAGAACGATTTTTAGAACGTCAATACTCCGCTTACGAATTTTTACCTTTTGGCGGTAGTAATCGACGTTGTATTGGAGCAGCATTTGCCATGTTTGAAATGAAACTGGTATTAGCAACTATTCTTAGACACTATAATTTAGCATTGGCAGAGAAACAACCAGTAAAAGCAGTACGTCGGGGTGTAACTTTAGCTCCTGCGGGTGGAGTAAAAATGGTGATGACTGGGAAACGTATGCAGGCAGAAAAAAAATCCCCTTTTGTGGCAACTGTATAAAAATCTGTTAAATTGTAGGAAGTTAACAGTAGAATAACAAACCCAAACTACTAGGACGTCTAGCTTTAAAATGTGGGTAAAGAGCGAGTCAATGAAGACCTCTCCCCCGACCCATCTCCTGCAAGGAGAGGGGCAAATTCTTCTCCCCCTTCCCTCCTCCCCCCTTTCCAAGGGGGGTAAGGGGGGATAGGAAGGGTGTTGGGGGGTTAGGTTTTTTTACCCACAAATTTAGCCTAGACACGCTACTACTGTTAATTTTCCCTCTTAAAAAATCCCAAAACTCAAAATTAATTAATATGAAATCAATCAAAGGATCGAATACACTACCCTTATTTGAGAGACTGAAATTAATTTTCGCTCCACTCAATACTCTTGAATCCTATGCTAAGAAGTATGGAGATATTTTTACAATGATAACTGCTGTAGGTGAGGTTGTATGTGTCAGTAGTCCAAAAGTTTTGCAGGAGATATTGACAAAGGATAATAAAGAGTATGAATCTCCTGGTAGTAAAGTTTTACAACCTTTGTTTGGGGAATACTCAATGTTGTCCTTAGAAGGCGATCGCCACCGCCGAGAACGCAAATTATTAATGCCTCCCTTTCATGGCGACAGAATGCGGAACTATGGTGAGTTAATCTGTAACATCACCAAAGAAGCAGCCAGCAATTTAACAGTGAGTCAAACATTTATTGCTCGTAAACTGATGCAAGAAATTACGATGCAGGTGATACTCCAAGCTGTTTTTGGTCTATATGATAGCCCCCGCTTATCACAAATTAGGTTAATGTTGACAGATTTTATAGAACTCACAGCCTCTCCACTCCGAGCTAGTTTATTATTTTTTCCCTGGTTGCAAAAGGATTTGGGTTCTTGGAGTCCTTGGGGTAAGTATCAGCGTCAACAACAAAAACTTAATGAACTCCTATATACAGAAATTGCTACTCGTCGCTCTCAACTAGATCCGAATCGTACTGATATCCTGACCTTAATGCTATTAGCACGAGATGAAGAAGGTCAAGGTATGACAGACCAAGAAATTCGGGATGAGCTGATAACAATGTTAGTTGCTGGTCACGAAACTACTGCAACAGCTCTAGCTTGGGCAGTTTATTGGGTTCACAAACAACCAGAAGTATATCAGAAATTAATGGAAGAGTTGGAAACTCTGGAAACCGATGCTGACCCGATGACAATTTTCCGTTTACCATATCTCACAGCAGTTTGTCAGGAAACCTTGCGAATATATCCGGTGGCAATTTTGACATTTCCTCGTCGGACAAAACAACCTGTTGAGTTGGAGGGTTATCAATTGGAAGCAGGTAAAATGATTCAGGGTTCTATTTATTTGACTCATCACCGGGAAGATTTATATCCAGAACCGAAAAAGTTTAAACCAGAGCGATTTTTAGAGAGGCAGTTTTCTCCTTATGAGTATTTACCCTTTGGAGGTGGTAGTCGTCGTTGTTTAGGAATGGCATTAGCAAATTTTGAGATGCGGTTGGTATTAGCAACTCTATTATCTAATTTTGAGATGGAGTTAGCAGAAAATCGACCAGTGAAACCTCAACGTCGAGGATTGACTTTAGGACCTGCTGGTGGAATAAAAATGGTGATGAAAGGGAAACGTATGCAGGCAGAAAAAAAATCCCCTTCCTTCGTAACTGTCTAAAATATTGTTAAACTGTAGAAAGTTAATAGAAGAGTGACATACTCATGCTTACTGTTAACTTCTAAAACTCAATAGTCCCAAAATTCATCACTAATCTAACATGAAATCAATCCCCGGGCCAAAAACACCAGCCCTATTTCAGAGACTGCAATTGCTTCTTGCTCCACTCAATACTCTTGAATCCTATGCCAAGAAGTATGGAGATATTTTTACAATGATAACTTCTCTAGGTAAAGTTGTTATAGTCAGCATTCCACAAGCTTTTCAGGAGATATTGACAAAGGATAATAATGAGTATGAAGCTCCTGGTAGTAAACTTTTACAATCAATGTTTGGAGAATACTCAATGTTTTCCTTAGAAGGAGATCGCCACCGCCGAGAACGCAAATTATTAATGCCTCCCTTTCATGGCGACAGAATGCGGAACTATGGTGAGTTAATCTGTAACATCACCAAAGAAGCAGCCAGCAATTTAACAGTGAGTCAAACATTTATTGCCCGCAAACTGATGCAAGAAATTACGATGCAGGTGATACTCCAAGCTGTGTTTGGTCTATATGATAGCCCCCGGTTATCACAAATTAGGTCAATGTTGGCAGATTTTCTTGAACTCACAGCCTCTCCACTTCGAGCTAGTTTATTATTTTTTCCCTGGTTGCAAAAGGATTTAGGTCCTTGGAGTCCTTGGGGTAAATATCAGCGTCAACAAGAAAAACTTAATGAACTCCTATATACAGAAATAGCCACTCGTCGTTCTCAACTAGATCCGAATCGTACCGATATCCTGACCTTGATGCTATTAGCACGAGATGAAGAAGGTCAAGGTATGACAGACCAAGAAATTCGGGATGAGCTGATAACAATGTTAGTTGCTGGTCACGAAACTACTGCAACAGCTCTAGCTTGGGCAGTTTATTGGGTTCACAAACAACCAGAAGTATATCAAAAATTAATGGAAGAGTTAGCTACTTTAGAGGGAAATACTGACCCCATGACAATTTTCCGTTTACCCTATTTGACAGCAGTTTGTCAGGAAACCTTACGAATATATCCGGTAGTAATTTTGACATTTCCTCGTCGGACAAAACAACCTGTTGATTTGCAGGGTTATCACTTGGAAGCAGGTACAATGATTATGGGTTCTATTTATTTAACTCACCACCGGGAAGATTTATATCCAGAACCAAAAAAGTTTAAACCAGAGCGATTTTTAGAAAGACAATTTTCTCCTTATGAGTATTTACCCTTTGGAGGTGGCAGTCGTCGTTGTTTAGGAATGGCATTAGCAAATTTTGAGATGCGTTTGGTATTAGCAACTCTATTATCTAATTTCGAGATGGAATTAGCAGAAAATCAACCTGTAAAACCTCAACGTCGAGGATTAACTTTAGGACCTGCGGGTGGAGTAAAAATGTTGATGAAAGGGGAACGTAAGCAGATAGAAAATAAATCTCCTGCGGTTGCAACTGTATAAAATATTGTTAAACTGTACGAAGTTAACTGTAGAATGACACACCCAAAGTATTGTTAACTTCCAGTCTTAAACAGTCCCAAAATTTAGCCCTTGCAACAATTTTTCGGTTGCCCTAAAAGAAGTTTTAATTTCTGCGGGACGTTCCATGGAACGTTCCTACAAGGTTTTTTCTTAGGAGTGTATTCTATATTTCCAAAAACTGCTATAAGTTCTGGGGAAATATATACTCAAGTTTAACTTTTTGATGAATTTTACTATAATTAATCAAACTATATAAAGTGGCTATAATTGGCCACTTATTCACAAATAGATTACAGAAAAATTTAATTAATAATGTTTGCAACCCAACATCGAACCAACCAAAATTTTAATAGTATACCTCACGATTTGTTTGAAGCGATCGCCGACCTTAAGCAAGAATTAAATGCTGTTATTCTAGCTCACTATTATCAAGAACCGGATATTCAAGATATTGCGGACTACATTGGTGACTCTCTTGGTCTTTCCCAACAGGCTGCTGAAACTGATGCAGATGTGATAGTTTTTGCAGGAGTTCATTTTATGGCGGAAACTGCGAAAATTCTCAACCCTAATAAACTGGTACTTCTACCAGATTTAGATGCAGGTTGCTCCCTTGCTGATAGTTGCCCACCAGAAGAGTTTGGTAAATTTAAAGCTGCTCATCCTGATGCAATAGTAGTTTCTTATATTAATTGTAGTGCTGCTATTAAGGCAATGAGTGATATTATCTGTACCAGTTCCAACTCTGTCAAAATAGTTAAACAAATACCAATAGACCAACCTATAATTTTTGCCCCAGATAAAAACCTAGGTCGCTATGTCATGGAGCAAACTGGACGGGATTTGATTTTGTGGGAAGGCAGTTGTATTGTTCACGAGACATTCTCTGAGAAAAAGATTGTGCAATTAAAAATAGAGCATCCCGAAGTAGAGATTATTGCTCATCCAGAATGCGAAGCAACAGTATTGCGTCATGCAAGTTACATTGGTTCAACCACTGCTTTATTAAAATATTGTCAGGAAAGCCAAAGTCAAGACTTTATTGTGGCAACCGAACCGGGAATTATTCATCAAATGCAAAAGAAAGAACCCAGTAAAAACTTTATTCCAGCGCCAGCAATGAATAATTGTGCTTGTAACGAATGTCCTCACATGAGGCTGAATACTTTAGAAAAACTGTATCTGGCAATGAAAAATCAGACACCAGAAATTATGATTCCTGAAGAAACACGAGTAGCAGCATTGAAACCTATTCAAAAGATGTTAGAACTTTCATTTAATTAGGTAAAAATTATAGATAGATTCCTTGAAACATCTGCAAAAATTAAAGTTTGCCTTTCAAGGAACTCAGCTCAAGCTGTTTACACTGTGAATTGAGTAATGATATAAAAAGATTAGAGCTTTCAATTGTTTAGATATAAAGTATAGTAGATAATAGAATACATGACCAATAAATAATGTCTCAAGAGTCCCCTTGGCTGCGCCACGAGCAGTCGCTCTACAAGGGGATAAAAAAGGAAATTTAGGATTTTCTTACCTCCTAATCCAGCCGGAGGAACTGATAACTGATAACTGATAACTAAAATGACAGAAGCAGTAAAAGTTGCCTAACAATATTATGATAAGACCAAAACTGACAGAATGTACGCGACTATCTGGGGTGGAGAATATATTCATTATGGCATCTATACCAGACCTAACGAACCCATCCACGATGCTTTCCTGCGTATAGTAGAAACTATTGCCCAAACTCTGGAGAAAATAGACAGAAATTCGCAGGTCATTGACCTGGGATCTGGATATGGAGGGGCAGCTCGGTATTTAGCGAAAACCTATGGCTGTTCTGTCTGTTGCCTCAACTTAAGCCAGTTGCAAAATCAACGCAATACTCAACTAAATCAAGAAAAAAACTTATACCATTTGGTAAAAGTAACTCAAGGCAGTTTTGAGAATATTCCCTATTCAGATAACTCTTTTGATATTGTTTGGTCTCAGGATTCTATTTTGCATAGTAGCGATCGCCATCTAGTTTTCCAAGAAATCAAGAGAATATTAAAATTAGGGGGCGAATTGATTTTTACTGACCCCATGGAAAGTGATAATTGTCCCCCAGGAGTATTGCAACCTGCTTTTGACCGTTTGGGAATAAGTGACATGGGGTCTTACCGCTTTTACAGTCAAATGGCAAAAGAGTTTGGTTTTGAGGAAATACATTTTATCGACCTTTCCAAAAATGTGCCTACCCACTATCGACGTTTTTAGGAGGAAGTGCGACAGCGATACGATGAATTGGTAAAATTGACTTCAACGGAATTTGTAGACAAAACTTTGAATAGCATTCAACCTTGGATTGAACGTTATGAACAAGGATATATGCAATGGGGAATTTTACATTTTCGTCTGTTGGAGAAAAATTAATCAACATAACCAAGATTTGAGGAAAGGACTTACGCAAAACCCAGGTCATTAATGTCATTGCCACGATATAAAGCAATTTCAAACCCTGGCGTTTCGTTGTTAAAATGCGTAAGTCCTGATGATATTAGACAGAATCAGGATCTATCCCTAACTCTTTTAGTTTAGCTGCCAGACGTTCAGCACGTTGCTGTTCTTGTTCGGCTCGTTGCTGTTCGTGATCAGCCCGTTGCTGTTCTTGTTCAGCCCGTTGACGTTCTTGTTCGGCACGTTGCTGTTCTTGTTCAGCCCGTTGCTGTTCCTGTTCAGCACGTTGACGTTCTTGTTCAGCAACTTCCCCAGGCAATAATACTAAGTTTCCTTGCCCATCATAAAATCTTAACCACACTGCCGACTCTTGCAGAATAGTTCCTTCCCAAGTCCCTAACCATAGCTCTAACCTCTGGCACCACAAGCATCCCTTATTATTCTTCTGTAACTCCTGATATTGATGATTTTTTAGTTCCCATCCCTGTAATGACTTCGAGTCAAATGGATCGAAGATAAAATAATAGGGAGTACGGAATGTTTGCTCATAAATATCCTTTTTCTTGCCAATATCTACATTAGCAGTTGAAGGAGATGTGAGTTCAACTATCATATCAGGATAACGACCTCCTTCTTCCCAAACTACCCATCCTTGACGATCTGTATTGCCTTGAACATTCAAAACCACAAAGAAATCAGGACCTTTGAAATCGCGATTTCTGGCTTGATCGCTGCTATAATAAATAAACATATTGCCGCCTGCAAAAAAGTCATTGCGGTCTGACCAATATTGATACAAGGAATCAATCAGAACATTCATGGCAATACGGTGACGGTTGCTTTCCAAGGGTTCTCCATCATCAAAGATTAAATCTGTAGGTGGCATGGGTGGTTCCCAGTCGGGAGTAACTTCGGTTAGTAACTCGGTTTTGGGAGATGTTTCTGTAGTCATTGTTAGCCCCCTATTTTTTGGTTTCATTATTTAGA
The DNA here is from genome assembly GCF_050015975.1 of Dapis purpurea BLCC-M126. Taxonomy (NCBI): domain Bacteria; kingdom Bacillati; phylum Cyanobacteriota; class Cyanophyceae; order Oscillatoriales; family Microcoleaceae; genus Dapis; species Dapis purpurea. The sequence goes on from NZ_JBNHER010000098.1 coordinate 10,847, forward strand.
GTAGCATAAATTTAATAATATTATGTTGGGTTGAATAGTCTAAATAAACATTAATAGCTAATAGTAAATAAGGAAGAAAAAGAATATTCACGATAATAGGAAACAGGATTTTTTTTCTCTTTGGTGTATTAAGGTGACGATCTGAATGGATTTATTTTTTCTATTAAAATGAAAGTTGTTAATTGTACAAATACTCTTTTTTCTACAGATTATGGATTGCAAAATATTTTATTCTTGGCAGTCAGATTTACCGAATAATACAAATCGTGGATTTATTGGGGATGCTCTTGAGAAAGCTGTAAAATCTATTCGTAATGATGATTCTATTACAGTGGAACCAGTTATAGATAGAGATACTAAAAATGTACCTGGTTCCCCAGATATTGTTAATACTATTTTTGATAAAATTGAGCAGGCTCAGATTTTTGTCTGTGATGTTTCGATTATTAATAAAGATGCAGATTCTCGCCCTACTCCAAATCCAAATGTATTAATTGAGCTTGGATATGCAATGAAAACTTTGGGAGAGGGAAATTTTATTATGGTGATGAATATTGCTTTTGGTAATCCCGAACAACTACCTTTTGACCTGCGAATGAGACGGGTTATTACTTACAATATGCCTGTGGATAATCAAGAAAAATCTCCAGAGCGTCACAAGTTAGCAAAAGATTTTGAAAGAGCTATTCGTCCTATTTTGCAAGAATTGGAAAAGGAAATAAAAAGAAAAAGTTCAATTGCAGAAATAGTAAAAAAAGATATAATGGAAGGAGATATATATGGTGCGGGAGTTAATTGGTATATCAGATCCTTAAATTCTGAAATAGTACAACTTGCACCAAAATATTCTAAAAAAAGGGTGATAAATGAAAGTGTACTGATAAAAGCAATCGATCTAACAGAAGAACTGGTTATAGAATTTGCTGGTGTTGCAGAAGTAATAGCAATTACAACAGAATCTAGTGATACAGCTATTAGCTTATATCAAGGTTTTGGAGAAATTATTAGTAATTATTCTCAGCCAGTAAAGCTTTATAAAATTGTAGATAAAAATAGACATCAAGATTCTGAGTCTGTGAGGCAAGAAAAATCCTTTGATTTAGATTTATACAAGTTTATAGGTCACGAATTGTTTGTCATATATTTTTCTTTTCTAATTCGAGAAAATCGGTGGGTATTAATTTCAGAAATCCTGGAAAAAGAAATTTTTTATACTAGCTCTCCATTTGATATTCTTGAGAGCGAATCTATACCATTCAATGACATATCTCAACCTGTAGAATTATTTAAAAATTCCTCAAATAATCGTCATTCAGAGATATTAAAATCAACGTCATACAAATGGAAAACTTGCAGAAATTGTGCCAATGCAGAAATTTATAGAAGCTGATTTTTTCTTATTTCTCTTATCTGAAAGTAAAACAAGATATGACAGTGATTCATATTGGCATGGTTGGAGTTTATTGTACATGAAACAGACTCCTAAATATTTATTAGAAGCAAAAAAAGTAGATTTTGCCAAACAATTATTGTCGCCTTTAGGTTTAGAAACAATAGAAGAACTCCGCGATTTAATATCTCATGCCAAAACCAAATCAGAAAAAATATATAGCAACTCATCTATGACATCTCCCTATCTACCTTTAATAAATTTTCAATCAGAAGATATTGGCTCTATTTAATTAATTATTCATAACTTTAGTAGTGGATTAACATACCTAAAATCATAATAGTAGGGGCGGGTTTTAGTTAGAATTTTCATCCTCAACCTAAGATTAGATAAACCCGCCCTAATGCACAAAATTAGTTGCGTTAGTCTACTACAAATTACTGATAACTGATAACCAATATCTGCTATAAGTAAATAAAGTTGTCTAGGATATAGAAACAATCTATGGCCTCAGATTTTGAGAAATCTACAATTGAGTTTATCGAGGCAGAAGTAAGCAAGTTACTCAAGAATTTGCCCAACTTGAAACAGCAAAAATGGATCGGGCGATCGCTCTCTACTATAGTTAATATGGCAGCAGAAGAACTCGATCGCTTGGACTGGAAGATATTAGCTGCCTCTTTACAAGATATGGAAAAGGGTTTTCAAACATTTTATCCCTATCGTCATATTCGTAAAATTACTATATTTGGTTCTGCACGAATAACTCCAGATACTCCAGAATATCAAATGGCAGTAGCATTTGCTCGTCGAATTACCAAACAAGGTTTTATGGTAATGACGGGTGCAGGTGGTGGGATAATGCAAGCTGGTAATGAAGGTGCGGGAAGCGACAAATCTTTTGGTTTAAATATTCAGTTACCTTTTGAGCAAAACTCTAATGAATTTATCGCAGGTGATAATAAATTAATTAACTTTAAATACTTTTTTACTCGTAAATTATTTTTCCTCAAAGAAAGTGATGCTTTGGTATTATTTCCTGGTGGTTTTGGTACTATGGATGAGGCATTTGAAAGTTTAACATTAACACAAACAGGTAAATATGGTCCTGCTCCTCTGGTATTAATAGATTATCCTGGAGGAAATTATTGGCATGACTGGAATGATTTTATTCATAAACAATTACTGCGACGAGGTTTAATTAGTCCAGAAGATCCTAATTTTTATACTATTACTGATAATTTAGAATCAGCTTGTGAAGCGATCGCTAATTTTTATAGAGTATATCATTCTAGTCGTTATGTAGGAGAGAAGTTTGTAATTCGTCTCAACTCAGAAATTTCACAAAAAAATGTCGATTTTTTGAATCAAGAATTTAGGGATATTTTGACTGTAGGAAAGATTGAAAAAAGTCAAGTTTTACCAGAAGAGTCAGAAGATGAAACTTCTCATTTACCACGTTTAATTATGCACTTTAACCAAAAGGATACTGGTAGATTATATCAAATGATTAGTCAGATAAATCAAATGGGAGAAAATACAACAGAATTAACTCATCCAGAGCATAAGTAATTAGTAAGCATTCAGCAGTCAGCTATTAGCTTTCGAGTTACATCTACATTTCCTGTCACCTAGAAGTACAGATACAGCAGATTAAACCGTAAAATTTTTGTAGCACAGGCATCTTGCGTGTTAGCTGTGTACTTCACGCCGGATGGAACGCTGTATTAAAAAGCTGAGAGCTGAAGGCTAATAGCTGAATGCTGACTATTTATTTTCAAACAAATAAACATCATCCTGTTCATAACTAAGCTGAAATTCTGAATTAATTTTTAGTTTATCGACTAATTTCCGCGAATATTCCTGACTGCTTTTCCAACCGGGATAACGTACATTTACTAATATATAATCATACTCAGCTAAGGCTTCATCTCTAGGTAAATCCTCCTCTTCAACAATTAACTTAATAAACTGACGATGACTTAAATGAGGAGCAATTTCAGAAGTAGTTAAAACACCACCTTTTGTCTGAACTAAACTAATTGCCGTTCGTGCTGGTTGCCAAGTATCTAAATAATCTAAATAAATAGACCAAAAATAACCATATTTAGCTAAAGCCAAAAATCCTATGCAAGACCAAATTATGATAAATTTTGGTAAGCGGTTATTAACAATTGTAGATATATTTTTACCCTTATCTTCTTGAGGGCGACGCAAATTCCAGAGCCAATACCATAAACCACATTTACCATCAGCGATCGTATAAATTACAGTCATTAACAAAAAAGGTAATATTGGCAAAGAATATTGATGAATTAAATCTCGTTGAGCATCAATATCAGACAAAATATTCATAGCCAAAACTGGAGAAGCAGCTATTAAAGGAGTGAAATATTTAGGAGCAAGCCACCAAATTATCGGCAGATTTAGCAATAATAAATATTCTAAAGTCTTGAGAGAAATCAATCTACCAAATACCAGTTCAGGTCTTAAAAAAAGATTCAATAAAATTTCTGGAATAGAGTCTCCTAAATATCGATAACGTCCAACTCCTCCAGGGGGCAGACCATTCTTAAAATAAGGTATTAGTATCTCAGTAGCAATAATAAACCAAGCCGTACCAGCAAATAAAGCTATTGCACCGCAGACTCGCTTTTTTTCATAGAAATATAACCAAAAACCCATAGCAGCAATAGGTAAAGATAAAGCAGCTTTGCATCCTAAAACCCAGATAATAGCTAAACAAAACCAGAAAATTTTATCTAATTTGGCGGCTAAAATTGCTCCTAATATTGCTGGTAACGCCATTACCTCTGGATGAAAATCAAATAAGTTGAGATTAAACACCACTGGGTATAACAAATAAACTATTACTATGGCAAAAGCTTGCTTTTTATCTAACCCTGAATAACGGGCTAAACTCCAAGTAGGAAAAGTCCCTATTGCTAAACAAATTGCTTGTATTAGTAATAAGCAATAAACTGAAGGATAAATTTTATAAAATAATGCTACGGGATACATTGCCCAAGCAGCATGATTGCCCAAATGATGTACTTCTAAAAAGGAAGAAAAGGGGGATAAACCTTGACTTATTAAATAAGTAACTTGGTCATAAATTCCCATTTCAAAAGCACTAGATTGAAATAATAAGTGACGCACACTGCTACAGAGAAATAAAATTACGGCAGCAATAATAGTTATTGGAAGTAGAAAATTAGATTTTAATCGTTTGATAATTAGCATTTTTAGAAGGAACAAGGAAGAAGCAAGAAGGAAGAAGCAAGAAGTGAGGAATATTATAGCAATTATATTTCAGTTGTCAGATTTATAACTTGCGATAGAAGATTAATCAATCGCTGTCAAACTTTATCAACTATTAAAACTGCTAATCCTGTTTATTTTATCACTGAGGTATCTTATGAAAACCAGAACAACTAACGAAAAACAATTGATTCAAGAAGCACTTTTAATTCTTAAAGATCATTTAGAACTCTTAAAATTTTTCCAATTTGTTGCCGCTTGTAATTTAGGAGAAGGAGATTATCTTGAGTTCAGAGATAAGCTATTTGAACATGAAACCCACGAAAGGTTGTATCAAAAAATTCTTGAATTTAGAAAAGCTAAAGAAATAATGGATAATTGATAATAAAAACTATCTCTAATTAGGATTTGCTGAATAAAGTCTTTTGGTAAGGGTAGGAGTCATTTCAGTTAGCCTCTTGCCTCCTGCGGAGGAGCTACGCTAACAGAGGAACTGCCTCTTACAGAGGAGCTTCGCTAACGTTAACAGTTATCAGTAACCCCTACTTAAATAAGAGGCTTGAAATACTGAATCGGATATTTTTTTATCTCCTTAAAAGGGAAGGCTTGAGACCTTATCTATTGGTCAGGATAAATAGTAATTACAAAGAAGGTAGTAAGAACAATTGTATAAGTAATTTTTCTGCCATAGTCAACCCAAAATGCTAAATTTTTGAACCTGAAAGACCTAAAAGTTTGCACTTGAGTTTCAACCTAAAAAAACTAAAATCTTTACCTGTAAATGCTTTGATATTTAATCAGCAAATCCTAATTATCAATTATCCATTATCAATTACTTCTTCTTTCCTTTGAAATACTATTACATCATTTTCTTGATAACTTAATTCCCATTCTTGATTATTTTGGAGATTTTTAGACAGAATAATACCTGCCTCCTCAGTATCCGGCCAAGGATGACGTAAATTCAAAACTACATAATCGAATTCATCTAAATTATCTGGTTCTGTTTGATTCAATAATTTTACCATTGAACGATGAGTAAAATGGGGTGCTAATCGATTATCTGTAAGTACCCCACCTTTAGTTTTAACGTAACTAATTGCATTATTTGTAGCTTGCCAAGTATCAAAGCTACCTACATAAGAAAATAAACTTCCTAGATTACCAAACAAAAGAAATATTAAAGTAGACCACAAAATAATTATGCGGGGATATTGAAAATTTGGTATTGGTAATCTCAGATTAAATTTTGGAATTTCTAACTTAATTATCCAAGTTAATTCTCTCTCAATACTTTTATTTTCTGTTTGAGAAGCTGCTGCTAAACAGGAAATTGCTGTTAATAATAAAAAACTAATGGCAGGTAAAGAATACTGATAATTTAAACTTCTCTGAAATGATACTTCAGACAGAACATTCAACATAATTGTGGGAATAGTTGGAATGAGAGAAATAAGATTAGGTAAAACAGCCTGACTTGTCTGAAACAGTGGAAATATTCCCCAAATTACAGGTAAAAATAACACAAAAATATATTTGATAGTTTCAAAAGATAATATTTTGCCTAATACTAATCCTGGTTGTAGCAAAATATTAATTATAATTCCCACAACCGAATCTCCCAGATAACTATAACGCCCGACTCCAGCTACTTCTTTACCACTGAAAAAAGGAATAATTCCCTGAGTAACAACTATAAACCAAAAAATTCCTAAAACAAGAGCAATTAAACCACAAAACTTACGCTTTTCAAAAGCTAGTAACCACAAACCAATAAAAGCTACAGTCAATGATAAAACTGCTTTACAACCTAACACCCAAATAATAGCAATACAAAACCAGAAAATACGTTTTAGTCTAGCTGCTAAAATTGCTCCTAAAATAGCAGGCAAAGCCATAACTTCCGGGTGAAAATCAAATAAATTGATATTAAAAATTACTGGATATAAAAGATAGGAAATAGCGATCGCTACTGCTTGTCCTTGATTTAACCCCGCCAGTCTGGCCAAACACAAAGTCGGCCAACTTCCCAAGGCTAAACATATAGCTTGTAGTAAAAGTAGCCAATGGACATCAGGATAAATCATATAGAATAATCCTAAAGGATAGACAGACCAAGCAGCATGATTTCCTAAATGGTGATATCCCAAAAAAGAAGAAAAGGGAGATTCTCCTTGACTAATTAAATATACAACTTGGTCATAAATACCCAAGTCAAATCCTGTAGAGTAGAACAAAGCATGGCGTAAACTACTAGAGATAAATAGAACTAATGCTGCTAGAGCTATCATCCTACTCACAACAGGCGGTGGCAAAAACGTCATATTTTTAAATCTCACATTCCCCAAGTCAATTTGTCAGATAAAAAGTAGCACAAAGCACAAAAACTGGCGACTTTTATCCAGAATTTTTCTATTTGAGGATTAAAATATAGCAATTAGGAATGATTTATGAGATATTTCAGAACAATTAAGAAGGCTCAAAATCCTTCAATATTCTGACTCCTGACTCCTGTCTCCTGACTCCTAACTACTACTAAAATCTCACAACTGAAATATGATTCCTATATAAGCAATTAACTATTCCTACTCCATGCACTACCCTATATTCGTTACTACTATACTGACCTTGGGCAAGCTCAATATGCATGGGAATATTTTTTATTCATAACTATACTATGGAGCGCAAACATTAAATAACCATCTTCAGTAGTTACAATTTTCTTCCTAAGATTTTGCCACAAAATTTCCGTCCCGTGCTTCAATATTTTTTAAGTAATGATAGAAGATAAAAGGAGGATTTTTCTTACCAATAATCAGTATTTTTTACATAATTTTACGGATTAAATTTTGGGAAAAATTCCTAATATAAACATAACTATTATTAAAACAGTAAAAAGCTAATCAAAATCATAATTTTTAGGGTTATTTTCTAATGAGTTAGCAAAAAAATTACGTCGTAATTTTAATTGAATATCTTCTAAAAGCTTACGATTAACTGACATCAAATCAGCAATTAGAGCAAAAATAAATAGCTGAAATCCCATTAAAATTAAAATTGCGGCTAAGACTAAACTAGGGACATGAGCTCTCGTAGTGCCACTCCAGTATAGAATTAACCAACGTATACATAAGATGAAACCAAAACTAAAGGGAATAGTCCCTAAAATTGTGAAAAACTTTAGAGGCTTATAAGTCATAAAAATCCGAATGATCGTAAAAATCGATCTTTGGATATAAACTGGAATGCTTTTAACTAATCTGGATGGTCTTAAATAACCATTAGTTCTAATGGGGACAGAAATAATTGTCATTCCTTTTTGTCCAGCTTGGATAATAGTTTCTAGTGTGTAAGTATATTCATTAAAAACATTTAATTGTAGTGCTGCATTACGAGTAATAGCACGGAAACCACTAGGAGCATCAGCAATGTTTGTTTCACTAGCAATACGGACAACTAAACTACCTATTTTTTGTAAAAATTTCTTGATTGGTGAAAAATGTTTAATTTCTTGAATTGGCCTAGCACCAATTACTATTTCTGCTCTTCCATCTAAAATTGGTTCAATTAGTTTAGGTATATCTGCTGCACAATATTGATTATCAGCATCCGTATTAACAATAATATCAGCTCCATGTTGCAAACAGGCTTCTATTCCCGCCATAAAACCTTTTGCTAATCCTCGATTATATTTAAAATTAACAATATGATCTACTCCCGACGCTTTAGCGACTTCTACAGTTTTGTCAATACTACCATCATTAATAATTAACCATTCTATCCGATCTATACCAGGAAGTTGTCGAGGTAATTCAGTTAGAGTCATTCCTAAAGTAGCTTCTTCGTTATAACAGGGGATTTGTATAATTAGCTTAGTCATTAATCTTTTTTCCCTTTATTTCTTTTGGGGAAGTGGTATAATTTTTCCGCTCTTTAAATCAGGCAATACTGGAAAATTTTGATGGTAAAGATTGAGTTTTATCTGGGTTAACTTCAAAGTTTCTCTAATTTTTCAAAAAGCTCAATTTTCAACATCCAAATAAGCTTTTAAAATTAGTTTTTCAGAAATTATGGTTTACTTTGACTATTGATTTTTTTTGCCTATTTAAGTCTCTAATAAATCTTATAATCCCATAAATATGTATTTTGTGAATATATGTAATTGATATTGTACAGCTACTTAACACAAAATGACCAATGAATCGTATAGTGGAATTGTGGACAACTTTCTAAAAAAAATATGAAAGCAATTACAATCTTGGGATCTACAGGGTCCATTGGTACTCAAACCTTAGACATTGTGACTCACAACCCAGACAAATTTCGAGTTATTGGATTAGCTGCTGGAAGCAACGTAGAAATATTAGCCCAACAGGTCAGACAATTTCGCCCTCAAATTGTTGCTATTAATGATGAGTCCAAATTTTCGGCACTACAAGAGGCCATTGTTGACCTGGAACCTCAACCTATATTGCTTGCTGGCCAAGATGGTGTGACAGAAGTAGCTAGATATGGCAAATCAGAAGCTGTTGTGACAGGTATTGTCGGTTGTGCTGGTTTATTACCTACTATTGCTGCTATTGAAGCAGGCAAAGATATTGCTTTAGCAAATAAAGAAACACTTATCGCAGCAGGTCCGGTTGTTAATCCTTTAATTGAAAAATATGGAGTAAAATTATTACCTGCAGATTCAGAGCATTCAGCAATTTTTCAATGTCTTCAAGGTATACCTAAAGATGGTTTACGCAGAATTATTTTAACTGCTTCTGGTGGCGCTTTTCGAGATTGGCCAATTGAGAGATTATCAAAAGTAAAAGTGGCAGATGCTATTAAACATCCTAACTGGTCAATGGGTCGAAAAATTACCGTTGATTCTGCCACAATGATGAATAAAGGTTTGGAAGTTATTGAAGCTCATTATTTGTTTGGATTGGATTATGACAATATTGATATAGTGATTCATCCTCAGAGTATAATTCACTCTTTAATTGAGTTACAAGATACTTCTGTTTTAGCTCAATTGGGTTGGCCAGATATGCGTTTACCTTTGCTTTATGCTTTATCTTGGCCGGAAAGGATTTATACTGATTGGGAACAGTTAGATTTAGTTAAAGCTGGAACACTGACTTTCAAGGAACCTGATAATTTGAAATATCCTTGCATTCAGTTAGCTTATTCTACAGGTCGTATGGGTGGTTCTATGCCTGCAGTTTTGAATGCAGCAAATGAACAAGCTGTAGCATTATTTTTAGAAGAAAAAATTCCGTTTTTAGATATTCCTAAATTAATTGAATATGTATGTGAAAAACATAAGTCAAGTTATCAGGAAAATCCTAGTCTAGATGATATTTTAGCAGCAGATAAATGGGCAAGAAAAGAAGCTTTAGCAGGAAGTAGTATAGTAAATAATTCTCTCACAAATATCAACTTGGTTAATGTTGATGAAAATCAAACAGAAACGGAAACGGAAACAGAAACAGAACATGAGCCGACAGAATTTAATCATTTTTATCAACAGGGATTAACTAAATATGAAGAACAAGATTATCAATCAGCTTTAGCAGAATTTGATCGGGCAATAGATATAGACTCCGGTCATGTAGATGCTTATATTCATAGAGGTGATGTTAAAGATAAATTAGAAGATTATCAGGGAGCAATTGCTGATTATAATGAGGCAATTAAAATAGATTCAACTCATCCAAAAGCTTATTACAGACGGGGAAATGTACTGCGAAAAGCTGGTGATAATTGGGGAGCGATCGCTGACTATAATCAAGCAATTAGACTAAATCCTAATTATACATCTGCCAAGCATCGGAGTCATATTCATGCTAACCCAGAAACTATAGAAAAATTGCTACAGGACTAAGTTGATTTAATCAATTTTTATAGAAAGGGAAAACAAACAAACATATACCAAGCAAAACTGAAATTACTACCTACTATTTAAACAACTATAGTAGTAATAAATTAAGTTTTGAAATCTTTAAAAATAGTTATAGACAATCAAAAAAATAAACAAGCAAAGTCTTTCCTTTGATAATCAAAAAATATATCTATGGAAGACTTATTGATTGTTACTAAAAAATAAGGTCTTAAGCCTCTCCTTTTAAGGCTATAAAAAAAACAAAATTCAGTATTTAAAGACTTCCTATTACAGGAGGTACTGATAACTGATAACTGATAACTGATAACTGATTATGTACACCACATCCGAAAATACAACCACAGTAATAGTAGCTTTGATTGCTCTTGGAATTCTGGGCTGGGGATACTACAGAGCTAGACCTTATGGTAAAACAGGCATTTTGGCCTGGTTACAATCGGTAGTTTTAATGGCGCCTTGGCTACTATTTTTTGCTCTATTTGCTGCGGGAATCTATATCAACTTAGTATTGATTTTATTTCTGCTAATAGCTTGTACAGGATTGTACATTTATTTGGGACGACAACTACGAATAATAGCAGCTCAAGAAGCAGAAAAAAAACCTGATATTGAATCTATTAGTAACTCCTCAAAACCTGATTTTAGTGAAGAGAAAACTCAATTAACAAATCTAGAGAAAATAGAAAATGAGGAAAAGAGAAAAGAAGAAACTCTAGAATTTATTCCTATTCCTACTGAAGACTTGCAAAAAGTAAAAGACATTTTTGGTATTGATACCTTTTTTGCCACTGAAACTATCCCTTATCAAGAGGGAGCTATTTTCAAGGGTAATTTACGGGGAGATACAGAACAAGTTCATACTAAATTATCAGCAAAATTGGCAGAAAAACTGGGCGATCGCTACCGATTATTTTTATTGGAAAGTCCAGAAGCTAAACCAGTAGTCATCATTTTACCAAGCAAAACTGACCCTCAACCTGCCACTACATCCCAGAAAATTCTGGCAGTTATTCTGTTACTGGCGACTATTGCCACCAGTTTTGAAGCGGGTGGGTTGTTGCTAGGGTTCGACTTTTTCAACGAACCTATGAGATATCAAGAAGCATTACCTGTTGTCATTGGTCTGTGGATAGTTTTAGGCGGTCATGAAATAGCTCACCAAGTCTTGGCAAAACGTCACAATGTTCGCTTTAGTTGGCCGTTCTTTCTCCCCGCTTGGCAAATTGGTAGTTTTGGTTCTGTTAACCGTTTCGAGTCCATGATCCCTAACCGAAAAGTTCTGTTTGATGTTGCTTTTGCCGGACCTGCTGTAGGAGGACTAATTTCTTTGGTAATGTTATTAGGGGGTTTGTTGCTTTCCCACGAGGGTAGTCTGTTTCAAATGCCATCAGAATTTTTCAGAGCTTCTGTTTTGGTGGGAACTCTAGCGCGAGCGATCTTAGGTCCGGCAGTACATCAAAATATAGTAGATGTTCACCCACTAGCAATTATGGGTTGGTTGGGTTTACTTATTACAGCAATTAATCTGATGCCTGCGGGTCAGTTGGATGGTGGTAGAATTGTTCAAGCAGTTTATGGTCGGAAAGTTGCAGGTAGATCAACATTTTTTACTTTTATTGTCTTGGCGATCGCTTCTTTAGTTAATCCTTTGGCGTTGTATTGGGCAATTATTATTTTGGTATTACAGCGAAATTTGGAACGCCCTTGTTTGAATGAATTAACTGAACCGGATGATGCGCGAGCTGCTTTGTGTTTGTTAGCTTTGTTTTTGGCGATCGCTACTTTGTTCCCTCTAACTCCTGGTTTAGCTGGTAGGTTGGGTATTGGATAATGGATAATGGATAATTGATAATTGATAATGAGAAATATCTTTAATTATGGTTTGCTGATTAAATCTAAAAGCAGTGACAAATAAAAGTAAGTGTGGGAAGCAAAACTTGTAGGGTGCGTTATACGACTTAAGTTCAGACTATCAAAGGGATTCAGCAATCCATCGTAATGCACCATTTTAGATGTGTCGGTCTACTACATTAATAAAAACCGACTTTCCCCTCCTAGGAGCAGTAGGGGTGGGTCATCCTCCTCCCACACTCTCCTGTTCTCTACTAACCTTCTTTAAAAATAACTATGATTGCAGAGACAAAACTAAATTTAGAACAGTTTTTAGCTCTTCCAGAAGGAGATATTACTTATGAATTAATTGATGGAAAAGTACAACCTAAAATGTCTCCAAAAAGATTTCATTCTCGCTTAAAAGGTACTCTTTATCTACTTCTTACTAACTGGAGCCAATCAAAAGGAGAAGTAGGAATAGAATGGGGAGTTACTCTAGCAAAAAATGGTAAAGATTGGGTTCCTGTACCCGATTTGTTATATATTTCTTATGATAAATTACCCCTAGAAAGATTTGAAGATGAATTGTGTCCGTTTCCTCCTGAATTAGCTATTGAAATTATTTCTCCTGGTCAATCTTTTGGCGATTTAAGTGAAAAAGCAACAGATTATTTGAATGCAGGAGTTTTTAGGGTTTGGATTGTTGATTCACAAGCAAAAAGCATTACTATTTTTTATCCTGATGCTCCCCCACAAACTAAACGAGGAAAAGAGAATTTAGCAGATGAAGTTTTGCCAGAATTAGAAATAACTGTTGAACAAGTTTTTCACCAAGCAGGTTTGGTTTAAATTCAAAAGGCAAAAGTCAAAAGGCAAAAGTAATAGGGAAATCAGATTATTATAAAGTACGTTTCATATTTAAAAATGTCATTTACCGAGTGCGAGCTAGAAGCTGGCGAATATTCTTCCAACTTTTCCCTATTCCCTAAATCTCAAAACCTCTAGCTTCTTCAACTTGAACAGTATCGGGTGTTAAATGTCGCCATCTAAATCTTTGGGAAAATTGATTTGATTTCCCTTCCACAACATCTGCTGCAATTTCTCCTAATAAAGGCGCCATTTTAAAACCATGACCGCTGCCACCGCTACTAACAGAAAGACCTTTAATTTCTGGATGGTTATCTATCCAGAAGTGTCCGTCAAGGGTATCAGTATATAAACATCTGCGAGTATACACCAAAGGTGCATCTAACAGTTCGGGTAAAGTCATCTTCAAAAAAGACCGCATATTTTCCACTTCATTATCCTGAATTCGGCGATCGCTACTTTCAGGATGAATAGGTACACCAATAGAATGTTTAGCTATCTTGACAACACCATATTTAGGCAAAAAAGGAAAACCATACCACCCCGAATTAGAAATATCGGCAGCAAAAACACTTAGATAAGGTGACGAAAAATATTTGGGGTTTTGAGGTTTCAACCAAAATACAGGATGACCAGTTACTTTCATGTAAGGTTGTAGTTCTGGCAAAATATAGGAAGTATTAGCACCTGCTGCCACTAGCGCATGACCGCATTGAAAAGTATTTCCCTCTCTAGTTTTGACTGCTTGTAGCTTCCCCTTTTCCAGTACAAAACTTTCTGCGGTTTGCCCTTGATAAATTTCTACACCTAAAGAGCGAGCATACTCAGTTAGTTTTTCTACTACAAAGGAAGATTCTACATAACCTGCTTTGGGATTAAAATTTGCATCTATGTAAACCGAGGTATTCACCACCGGAAAACGTTCTTTGATACCTTTGGCATTTATTCTATCTGGAGAATAACCACTTTCGATAAGATTTTGATAACTAAATTTTTCAAAGCTGTGGCGATCGCTTTCAATTTTATCTTTGCACAGCATTAAAAAACCTACCTCATGGTACAACTCTTCCCCGAAAAGCTCATTCCATTCTTTCCAGCGATCAATACATATTTCTGCCATGCGGAAATATTCTTTATCGCTACCATATTCCAGACGCACAACTTTAGTAATATCAGTAGAAGCTGCCAGATGATGGGGAATGGTATCTGGGTTAATAACTGCCACTTTATATTTTCTTTTTGCTAATTCTACAGCAGCAGTGATACCAAAAATTCCGCTACCTACAATTAGAAAATCATATTTTGTGTTGGAATTCTTCATTAGTTTCTATAAATTTTCAAGACATCTGAATTTTCAACTTGCTTCTGTTAATTGACTGATTTGCTGGCAAGACTTCATTAAGTCTTCAAAAGCATTTGTTTTTGTCGAAATATACAGCTTGATTATTGGAATAATGATTTTAGCCAGATTATAAGTTTGTTCTTCTATCGCTTATCAGTTATCAGTTCCGCTGAGGTTTGAAACCTCTCGGTTCAGGTTGAAAATCTGTAAAATCTTACTTTTGACTTTTGACTTTTGACTTTTAAATTTTCACTCCTACAATATCTGTGACAAAAACTTCCGAGTACGCTCTTCTTTCGGGTTTTGGAAAAATTCCTCTGGGGTTGCCTCCTCTACCAATAACCCATCCGCCATCAACACAATTCTATCTGCTACCTCCCGTGCAAACCCTACCTCGTGAGTCACTACTACCATCGTCATTCCAGAATCTGCTAAACTACGCATAACATCCAAAACTTCCCGCACCATCTCCGGATCTAACGCTGAAGTTGGTTCATCAAATAACATAATTTTAGGCTGCATCGCTAAAGCACGAGCGATCGCTACCCTCTGTTGCTGCCCCCCCGAAAGTTGACCAGGGAATTTTTTCGCCTGTTCTAAAATACCTACTCTTTCCAAAAGTTGCATTGCCACTTCTTCCGCCTTAACTTTTGGCCATCGGCGCACCCAGATGGGGGCTAAGGTCACATTTTGCAAAACTGTTAAGTGAGGGAATAAATTAAACTGCTGAAATACCATCCCTACTTCTTGTCTAATAGTTTCAATATTTTTCAAGTCGTGGGATAAACTGATGCCGTCTATAATAATGCTGCCTTTTTGAAATTCCTCTAGAGCATTAAAAGTACGAATAAAAGTAGATTTACCAGAGCCACTTGGCCCCATAATTACTACTACTTCCCCACGTTTTACTGTGAGACTTACTCCACGGAGAACATGAAAATTATTGCTATACCATTTCTGGACATCTGTGGCAATAATTCCGATATTGGCATCTATTTGTGCTTCAGTTTTGTTTGTTTCTGCTTGTTTCATTTTCATCTTTAGGGAATAGGGATTTCTATTAATATAGAATTAGATTTTAATATTTTATCGTAGGGTTTTGCTTTGCAAACCAGTATGGTTTTTATCGCAAATCATTGAGGGTTATCACATAATTAATGAGTAGTATTTAATTTTTTCTCCAACTGCCGACTACCTACTGACATGGCATAACAAATAATCCAAAAAAGTACACCATCAAATAAATAAACTTCGGCATAATCTCCTAAAAATTGAGGTTGAGCTAAAACCGAACGACTAATACCTAACAATTCTACTAATCCTACAATTGATAATAAAGTTGTATCCTGAAATAGACTAATAAATTGACCGACTATTGATGGAATAGCAACTTTTAAAGCTTGAGGTAAAACAATTAATCCTAAACTTAATGGAGTATTTAAACCTAATGCTTTTGCCGCTTCATTTTGACCTCTAGGTACAGATTGTAAACCACCTCTAACATTCTCTGCTAAATAAGCGGAACTAAATAAAGTTAATCCTAAAATTGCCCGTAAAATTCTATCTGGTCGCATTCCATCTGGCAAAAATAGGGGAATCATTATTTGCCCCATAAATAGAATTGAAATTAAAGGCAATCCTCTAATAATTTCAATATAACCAATAGAAAATATTCTAATTACTGGCAATGTACTTTGTCTGCCTAAAGCCAATAAAACTCCTAATGGGAAAGATAAAAAAATGCTAACTACAGCCATTAATATAGTTAGCATTAAACCACCCCAGTCATTTGTAGATACAGATTTTAATCCTAATCCACCTCCGATTAACCAGATAATTAATAAAAAGGCAATAAACCAAGCAAAAGATAGATATTTACCTAAGTTGTTATTTTTTCTCCCTAATTGTTTTCCTATCCAGGCAGTAGCAATAACTAAAATAACCATTCCTACCAGTAATAGTTTAAATAATATAGCTACAGGAATTAATAACAGAATAGCTGGTACAACAGCAATTAAAATCAATACTGGCAATGTAAATAATGTACTTGAGTTTCTAGCAATAACTCCCCAAGAAAAACCAGAGAAACTAGAAATCATGCCGAGTATTAACCAGATCCGCCAATATTGGTCTCTCGGATATCTACCCACCATTAATAATGGCAAGTTAACCTTGATAACCTGCCATTCTGCTTCTGTTGTTGCCCAGGAAATAAAGTTAGTTATTGACCAAAAAATTAAGCTGAATAATATTAGTGTTAGTAATGTGTTGTACCAGGTACTAAAAAAATTCTTCCTTAGCCATTCTATGGAATTAGTTTCTGGAAATGGTGGAGCAGAAGATTTATTTGTATTTATTGTTTTCATACATTTATATATAATAGAGTAAAAAAATTAAATTCCGTAGGTTGGCTTGAGGAACCGTTAGCGGAGCTTATCCGTAGGGTAAACCAAACATTTTTAGTGGTACGTGTTATAGAAATTTGATAAATGTTTGTTAAAAATAGTAAAAGTAAGAAAGAATGCTTCAGTTATCTAGGAGAGAAGAAGTAAATTTGAATAAAAAAGAGGGAAATGATAGAGATGATTGTCTGAAATGAAGCAGTATTTTTTGAAAGTAGCATCAAAGTTTTGAGCAGATAAAATCTTACTTTTAACTTTTGAATTTTGACTTTTGAATTTTCCTATCTTTCTCTTAATTGAACACTTTGATTTAAAAAGTTCATACACAATGAAATTGTCAAATTTATAGAAAGATAAACCACCATTAAAATGATAAATACTTCAATTGGGCGACCTGATTGATTATAAGTAGTATTAGCCACAGCATATAAATCTGGATAACCAATAGCTATTGCTAAACTAGAATTTTTTGCTAAGTTCATATATTGACTATTTAATGATGGAATCATCACCCTTAATGCTTGAGGAAAAATTACCAATCTCATTACTAAACCAGACTTTAATCCTAAAGACCTCGCTGCTTCCCATTGCCCTTTCGGTACTGCTTGAATCCCAGAACGAACAATTTCAGCAATAAAAGCACCTGTATAAAATACTAATCCTACTAGCAAAGCTGAAAGTTCTAATGTTAAATTTAATCCGCCTTCTGTACCTCCTGTTTCTGTTGCTATAGGTGCTTGCCAACCCAATCCAAATATAATAATAAATACTGCAATAATTCCCATACTAATTAAAGCAATAATTTGTGGTTGACCAGATGCTGCTTTTTCTGTCATTAATTTATTCCGCCATTGCCAAATAAATATCGCAGCGATCGCTCCCACAACTAAAACTATTAACCATAACCAAACATTCAAACTATTTTCCGGCCAAGGAATAGCTATTCCTCGTTTACTCATAAATATTGGTCCGGGTAATTCTAATTTTTCTTGAGGTTTAGGAAGACTGAAAAAAACTGCAAAATACCAGAAAAATAATTGCAATAATAGGGGAGTATTTCTAACAACTTCTACATAAACTCGATTCAAATTCCGCAGTAACCAATTCTCAGAAAAACTAGCAATACCCGCTAATATTCCGACTATTGTTGTGAATAAAATCCCTAAAATCATTACTCGCAGAGAATTAAAAAAACCTGCTAATAAAACTTGAGTATAAGGGTCTTTTGGTTTATAAGGAATCAAGCTTTCACTAATACTAAATCCTGCTTCATTATCTAGGAAACTAAAGCCAAACTTTGTACCTTGTTGTGCTAAATTACGGCTGAGGTTACTAATCATTATAACTACAACCACAACAAAAACTATTATGGCAAGAACTTGTAAGGCAATACGCCAAAATCTCTCATCTCGCCACAGGGGTATTTTTTGATTTTTTTCGTCAATCATAATTTTAGGGAGTAGGGAGTAGGGAGTAGGGAGTAGGGGAGTAGAAGATATAGAAACCTATAATAATCGAAGCAAAAATTAGGACATTTATAAGTGCCCAAACTTGGTTATAGATATTCTGACTTTTGAATTTTGAATTTTGACTTTTGAATTTATAAAGACTTGGGAAATTGAGTGTAGATTAATTCCCAAATCTTTGCTGTTGTGAGTTTATTATTAACGGAAAGGCGGAGAATAAAGCAACCCACCATTAGTCCATAAATCATTTATACCGCGAGGTAACTTAAATTGAGAATTTTCTCCTAAGTTACGATTGTAGACTTCACCGTAGTTACCAACTTGCTTAATTACTCTATAAACAAAATCATTACTTAAACCTAAACCTTCACCCAGGTCTCCCTCTACTCCTAAAAAGCGTTTGATTGTAGGGTCATCAGAATTTTGCTTCAGGTCATCTACATTTGCTTGGGTAATCCCTAACTCTTCAGCTTCTATCAAAGCATAAGTTACCCATTTTACCACATCAAACCAAGCTGAATCATTATTTTTTGTTACTGGACCCAAAGGTTCTTTGGACATAGTAACATCTAGGATAATATGGTCTTCGGGATTGGGTAGTGTACTACGACGACTTAATAGTTGAGATTTATCAGAAGTCATTCCATCACAACGTCCATCCGCGTAAGCTGCATAAGCTGGATCTGCTTGTTGGAATGTTAATGTTTCTGCTTCAACATTTCGTTGGCGAAGATTATCTGTTAAGTTTAATTCTGTAGTTGTCCCTGCTTCGACACAAATTGATTTACCTTTGAGCTCCTCCAAAGATTTAACCCCACTATCAGCACGAACCATCATGCCTTGACCATCATAAAATGTAGTAGGGGCAAACTCCAGACCAACAGTAGTATCTCGGCTAATAGTCCATGTGGTGTTCCGAGATAGCATATCTACCTCTCCACCATTAAGAGCGGTAAAACGTTCCGTTGAATCTAAGTTACGATATTCTATAGCATTTAAATCATCAAATAAAGCAGCAGCAACCGCTTTGCAGATATCTATATCTATTCCTGAGTATTTACCATTTGAGTCTACAAAACTGAATCCAGGAATACCACCTTCTACACCACATATCAATTTACCACGCTCTTTCACTACATCTAGACGACTGGTGGCTTGTTGATTTTCCTCTTCGCAAGCTGTTAGTGGTAGTGCCATCAACATAGCTGCGATTAGAATAGATCCCCATTTTTGCATAGTTTATTCTGATTTTTTTGTTTTGACAAAAGTGATCTACTCAAAGCTACCATAGTGTCAAGCTTGGCGATCGCTTCTGGAACATCTCAAGCAATTACTTTCCACATTTTTTCCTTTTTATCTCAATACTTTTGATTTTTGATTTTTACTTGAAATTCAAACCTATACTGATAGTGAAGGTCCACTTTCCAAACGTTCCTCAGCTAAATCCCTAATCAAGGACAACCGAGATTGGATATATTCGTTAATTAAATCTGCTTCTGTACAATTTAGGGTACTTC
The DNA here is from genome assembly GCF_050015975.1 of Dapis purpurea BLCC-M126. Lineage (NCBI taxonomy): Bacteria > Bacillati > Cyanobacteriota > Cyanophyceae > Oscillatoriales > Microcoleaceae > Dapis > Dapis purpurea. The sequence continues at coordinate 30,815 of NZ_JBNHER010000098.1, forward strand.
TTTTTTTCAACTGTTTAATTAACCACTGAACTAAGGTGGCATCATCTAGTGAGACTAAGGTTGTAGGTTGAGAGTTTTCTACTACAGACCAAAGCTGACGTAACATTGTGGGAGTCATAGGAACCTCCATATAAATTTCATATCCGTCTTTCTTTAGAGAATTGGTCAAGAATAGTAATTAGGACGTATCCTTGAACACATATTTACCCAATTTTGTGTTTCCTTAACTATTCCTTTAGATTTACTAAATCATAACTGAACTTTACTTATATCAGAGGCAGTTACACATAATAAGTTACAATTGTTGCTAATATCTTTACAAACTGATGTGTTTCTTTACTTATCTTTGATGGGACTTAATCATATTTGGTAAGTTCATAAAATACCTTTAGTCCTTTATTTTCTAGTGTTATGCTTACTAATCTTAACAACCTTCAAATATTTGAGTTGTTTTTCAGTGTGAGTTTTTGTACTCCAACATTTAGCTTCAGAATTTGAAATTTAAAAGAAGTTTATCACCTAAATACATACTTTTTTCAAAAAAAAAGTAGTTTTTTATACAAAAAATTAATATATAGCAATATGGAATTCGCCATTACTAGGGCAAGCATTCTCAAATGTATGCACAGTAAGAATGAACGGGGGCATGGCTATTCTCCCCTAATGACTTCTAATATGAAATACGTTGATGTTTGCTACCAAAGATTGATTGGGAGATTGGGAGATTGGGAGATTCTTAATATTTGTACAATTTTTTGTATCTCATATTAGAAGCTTTGTCTGATGCTTTATTTGTAGCATAATTTTTTGTATTTCATATAACTTCATTATTGGTGATTAGGCCGACATCATATAATTTCTTGATTAACCTTTTGTATTCTGTCCAATTCTAAATCGGAAAGATAATCCACACACCAATTAGCCAAACGTTGGAGCATATGAAATGGATAAGTATGAGCAACACCAACTACAGCCATTCCTGCTAGTTTAGCTGCTTCAATACCTGGAAAAGTATCCTCAATTACTAAACATTCTGAAGGTTGAAGATTAATGTCTGTATATTGTTGATTTAAAATATCTACTGCTAATAAATAACCATCAGGTTGTGGTTTACTAGCCTCAACATCATCCCCAGCAATAATTACCTGGAAATAATCAGCTAAATTAGCTTTATTTAACACTAATTCCACTTCAGCTCGCATAGCACCAGTAACCACAGCCATTTTCAGATTAGCTTGAGAAACCCGATCAATAAAATCTACCGTATCTGAATAAATTGGTAACTCTTCAATACTTTCTAACTGTTTTTGATAAGCTAGGGTTTTGCGTTTGATTAACTGTTCTAAATACCCTTCATTTATATATCTACCTCTTTGGGTCAATATATCTTCCAAACAAGCACAATCGCTTCTTCCTAGACAAAATTTGTGATATTCCCCTGGTTTAAGCAGCAGATTTTCCTCAAGTAGGACTTGTTCTATTAATTTTTCGTGGAGAAATTCATCATTAATAATTACACCATTAAAGTCGAACAAAACAGCTTTGAGAGTCATTTCAGTTATCAGTTATTGTATTCTACAGAATCCGGGTAATTAGTTATGTTATAGTTAAATATTTAGGATAAATAAAGGATTTGAACAGCATGAATTTTTAAATTGGATATGGCGAGGAAACCTCGCCATCCCATCCTAACGGACTGCTCCGCAAACGACCGCTTTTTCCTCTTGAAAGAGGAGGCTTTAAACCTGAATTATTAATAATTAATAATTAATAATTAATAATTAATAATTATTCGGTAAGGAATTTAGAGAAGGCAGGAGAAAGAATTATCCTTCACTCTGTCCAAATCTTGTCTGTTAATACTAACTTTTTGAGGCTTTTCAACTCAAAGCGAGCGTAATTTTTCCAGACTTAAAAATGCCAAAAGCAATATCAGTAAACACTTTCAGATTTATTCAGCAAACCCTAATTAATTTTGCTTATGCACTTATAAATAATTTAGTAGCTTAAAAAACTTTACTTATAAATGTTAATTTGACTAAAAACAGAGTTTTACTTTAATAAATAATTATAGACTATTCCTACTGACTTATTATTCCTTGAAATAGCTTAAGTATTTGTAGCAAAAATTTTATATTTTATATTACTTATCAGTACCTCCGGCTGAGAGCCATTTACTCAAAATATTGAAGTTTATTTTTTTGTACCCTATCCAAAAAGAGATTATTGACCTTATTTTTTGGTCATAAACTGTTATATAGCAATCATATTTCAGTTGTAAGATTTTAGTGGTAATTAGGGATAGGGGAGATTCGCGTTTGCGGAGCATGAACTTAGAAAATCGCCCCTATAGGAGTCAGAATATAAAAGGATTTTGATTTATCTTAATTGTTCTTAAATATCTCATAAATCATTCCTGATTGCTATATAAATAATAAGCAGGAGTAGGAAAATGACCACTATCATTATCCCAATTTGGTAGATTATGGTTTACTTCTAGTATCATCTCAGAGTCTCGATCTAAAAGTGGCTTAACAGCACTACTAACCTGATGAAGCCACCATATATCGTGACTTTCCACTGCACCAAATCCCGCAGCACCTAACCAAGCATCAATATTACCTCTAGCATAAGACTTAATATAAGGTTCCTCAAAGATTTCTGTCAGCCACTCAGTTTGTTGCAAGGTTTTTTGGTTACCATCCAGAATAACAACTTGGCCTCCAACTATTAACAGTCGAAAAATTTCCTGCAAAATACTTCTTGATACCTGTGGTGGAGTTTCATGGAATAATAAAGCCATTGTTACTAAATCAAAGGAAGCATCTGGAAATCCTGTTTTTTCTGCATTGCCATGTCGCCACTGAATATTTAACCCTGCTGTTTTAGCTTTAGCTTCTGCACAGACAAGCATATATGGTGATAAGTCTATACCGATAACTTCTGCTTGAGGGAATGTCTGTTTCAGCATCAAGGTCATAGAACCTGTGCCACATCCTAAATCTAGTATACGTCTTGGTCTAACCTGAATTCTATCAACTAAACCTTTTCTGACCCAAGTTTCATTAGGCGGTAAAGCATACTGAGTAATAGGATCATAAGTAACTGCGGCATCTATAGTTAGATAACCTCCTTCAATACCGTGGAAATTCCCGGAGGTATAATATTCAGGATGAATTAGGGTAGGATTAGTTAGGCGATCGCTTTCTGCCTCCCAATCTATACTACTGCGGAACCGTTTCATAGCTTCTTGGTCAATCAAAAAGTTGTTGACCAATGGTGAAAGAAATTTCTCGTATACTGTATCTTTCCTAACTGTCATCAAATTTTGTTGACCATAATGTCCTAGTATTTAATTATAAAGCCCAATCCTTTTACTAACACTGCTGATATAAATTAGGAGATTTTCTTTTCTAAGGCTTTTTTGGCGATTTTCGTAACATAAATAGTTACAGCAACTGTAGCGACTAGACCAACTCCGTATAGAACCCATTCTGCCGTAGTGCGGGAGCCACTTTCTGTGCCCAAAGTTGCCAAACTTCCAGCTAAGGAACCCAGATATACATACATTACTGTACCTGGCATCATGCCAATCCAAGATGCCAAACAATAATCCCGTAGAGAAACTTGAGTTAGACCAAAAGCATAGTTGAGCAAGTTAAAAGGAAAAATAGGAGATAAGCGGGTTAGGCCAACGATTTTCCATCCTTCATCAGCCACAGCTTTATCAATGGCCTTAAATTGTTCATTTCCTTCTATTTGTTTGGAAACCCAACCTCGTGCTAAATATCGACCGACTAAGAAGGCACAAGTTGCACCTATAGTTGAACCAATAGAAACGTAAACGGAGCCAAAAAGAGGGCCAAAGAGCAGACCTGCACCAAGTGTTAGTAGTGAGCCAGGCAGGAATAAAACTGTAGCCAAGATATAGATAATGATAAAAGCTATCGGACCCCAGGGGCCAAGTGTATCAATCCAATTTAAGGCATTATTCAATAGTTGTTGAGCATTAAAAAATTTCTGAGCAACAATTAGTATAGTTGCGACTCCAAACATAATTAATAGTGGTTTGATTAGCTTGTTGAGTTTAGGCTTTTTTTTTGTTGTTTGTTGTAGATCGTTCATCATATATAAGCTTGAAAAATCTATGTGTACTGATTAATATTATAATCATTTTACAACTAAAAGCATTATTTTTAAGTTGAATTTCATCAGATTATTATCTGATTTTCATAATTGTTTTCTGACCAGTTTTTTGAGGAATATGCAATAATGAAATATACCCTAATCAAAAATTAGTTAAAAATCTTTAATTCTGACAGTTTATTTGATACTAATATTCTGCAAAATTGTCTGCGATTTTATACTCTATAATTAGTTTATTAGATTATAGGAGATTTACTTGCAATATTAATTATAAACGTTATCGAAAAAATCATCAAAAGTATTGGTATTGCTATAGTTAATAAACTGGCAAAAATAAGGTTTATTCATAACTGAAGTTAGCAAATATCAAGTATTTACTTCAAAAAATAATATGTTAGAAATAGGAAATCAAAGTATAGCAAAATTTCTCAAGATAATTGGGTTGCGCCACTTCGCCTTTTAATCAGTTCCTAAGTTATAATTACGTTTTTTCTTTGTTGAAGTAGCATTCAGCTATCAGCTTCTAGCAGCGTTTATGATTGGGGTTTGATATCAAATCCGCTTAATTCGGTATAAAAAAATGTTCCATCTTTACCTATTGGAAAATATGCTCGCTTATTTCCCCATCTCCCCACACCAGTAAGAATGCTACTGGATTTGATATGAATTCCCATAAAAGGCGAACCACTAATTTTTTAAAATATAGTAGGGGACTTTTACCCTGGAATTTTTAGCGCTCCAGCTAAATGCTGTTTGCGGAGGATTCCAGAACGGAAAAGCTGATAGCTAGTTAGAGCTTGCGCTCAAAAGGATGAAAGTGTTTACTGATATTGCTTTTGGCATTTTTAAGTCGGGAAAAAGTGCGCTCGCTTTGAGTTGAAAAGCCTCAAAAAGTTAGTATTAACAGCAAGATTTGGACAGAGAAATTGAGGGATCATTCTTTCGACTGCTTTCTCTAAATTCGTTACTCCTCCTGTCTCCTGTCTCCTGTCTCCTGTCTCCTGACTCCTACTCTCACCCATAAGACTTTTGAACACAAACCCTAGTTAGTTAGGTCTTGCTGATTAATTTCCCAAGCATTGACAGGTAAAGGCTTGAAGCTTTTTGGGAATCCAAAAATTCTTATGTATCACATCTAAAACGCTAAAAAAGTTAGCATTTTCGGCCAATTAAGGAGATAAAAATTAAGGGACAATTCTTATTCCTACCTCCTCTAAATTTCCCGTTTCTCCTGGCTCCTATTCCTACCAAAATAATTGATTCAGTAAACCCTAATTAATATCATCGCATAGACTTCTGTCGCCCTCTTCGACTTCCACATTAGTTTCTAGATAATCCCTTACCCACTCACAACCATAACTAAGTACATCCTCAAAGGCGATCGCATTATCCAAATCCCACAAAATCACCATTTTATCTTCCGCTGCCGAAGCTAGGGTTTTGCCATCTGGACTGAAAACAAGTCCTCTAATGGCTGAACGATGGCCTAATAGAGTCGCCAATAACTGACCATCCGGCTGCCATAGCTTCACAATTCCTCGATCATTTCCGGTGGCTATAGTTTTACCATTAGGACTAACCACGATCGCCCAAATTTCTTCACCAGATGTGTCAATACGAGAGAGTAACTCGCCTTCCTGACTCCAGATTTTCTGATTTTTACCAGAATTCCCGGTTCCGATCCAAAAACCATCAAGACTCCCAGCAATACTGTAAATAATACCTTCACCGACTAAAAATGTTTTGAACAACTGACCATCTTGGTGCCACAGCCGAACAGTACCATCACCACTACTAGAGCCGATCAAGGAACCATCATCATTAAAAGCAACTCCCCAAACTCCGGCTTGATGGCCTTTCAAGGTTATAACTTCTTGACCATCTAAAGACCAGAGTTTTAAGGTTTTATCGCCACTGGTAGAAGCAAGGATATTACCGTCAGGACTAAATGCTAATTTGCGAGTCGGGGAAAGATGCCCTCTGAAACTATTGAGCAATTCCCCATTAGTCTGCCACACTTGCACTACCAGTCCGGCACTTACAGCAAAGATATTTCCTTGGGGACTAAAAATAACGTCACTGAACGTGGAGTTTTTTCCTTCGATTTTCTTTTCCATTGTACCATTAAACTGCCACAGAATAGTTTCCCGACCGCTGACGCTGGCAATTAACTTACCATCAGGACTAAAAGCCACCCCTTGCACCCCAGCCGTATGTCCAGACAAGCGAGTTAAGAAGGGATTTTGTAACCGCCACATTTTCACCATAGAATCAGATCCTGCTGAGGCTAAGATTTTACCGTCAGGACTAAAGGCAAGTGATCTCACCGAACCATTATGGCCTTTAATCGTGTTGAGTAATATGCCTTCCTCATTCCAGAAGGCGATAGTTTTATCATCAGAAGCCGAAGCTAGGATTTTACCGTCGGGACTAAATTCCAGATCCCAAATACCTGCTGTATGTCCTGTGATAGTTTTCAATAGTTTACCCTCTGGAAGTTGCCGCAGGTGAATTTTGCCATCCCTGCAACCTACTGCCAACATTTGACCATCAGGACTAAATTCTAAGTCCCAAAACTTTTCTTTTTTCTGCATGATAGTGGTGTGAAGCCAGGCTATTCCTTCCTTGTACCACAATTTAATTGTGCCATCTTCGCTGACCGAAGCGAGTATTTTTCCATCGGGACTAAAGGCAATTTTTCGGACAACTCCTTCATGTCCTCGGAGAGTCTTGAAAAGGGTTCCATCCTTGCGCCAGAGTTTAATGGTGCGATCCAGACTTGATGAGGCAATGATTTCTCCATCTGGGCTAAATTCCACATCATTAACTGGTGCTTGATGGCCTCTTAAGGTATACATTAGAGTTCCGTCACTCTGCCAAAGTTTAATGGTGGTGTCTCCACTGCTAGAAGCGAGGATTTTGTTGTCGGGACTAATTGCCACGGCTAAGATTGGGCCTTGATGACCAAACCATTTTTTGGGTAAGGTTAAACCAATTGTATGCAGCACAATTTCCGTCTCACTTCCGATGAGGAGCTGCCTACTATCCTGACTAAACTCAAGTCCCCTAATTCCAGAATTGCTAGGGACAAAATGATTAAACTCCATCGCCGCATAAATTGAGCGCCGTAGGGCTAACTCTATCATTTTTTCTGTTTGGGGTTCACTGATTCTTAGTTTTTGCAGTTCTCGCCTCGCTTTGAGTCCTTGAATTAGAGAATCTAGCTGTTGATCTAAGGCAAAAAGCGCTTCTGAATAGCGAACCATGCTTTTAATTTTTGCCAGGCTTTCTTGACGTTGACTGTCTAAAGCATTGCGATATTGCCAAAAAGTGGTAATTCCCAAACCAGAAGCAGTAAAAAATCCTATACTAAATGCAACTAAAAACAACCTTTGAAATCTAGCAGTTTTTTCTTCTTGTCTGAGTCGTGCTTCTACTTCTTTTATACGTTCTGCTTCTATTAGAGTTCGCTTTTCTTTTCTCTCTATTTCTACAGAAGCATCTAAATACTGATAATCTAAATCACTCAAAATTTTTCCTCTTGCCCAAGCTTCAGCATCTTTTAGTGCTAGACCCCGCAATAGTCGTGATTTGTCTGTTTTCTGGGAAGATATCCAAGCATCAAAATTCTGAGCATAAGGTCTCAATAATCTTAATTTTTTCCCTATCCATTCTAAATTAAATACTTGTTCATATATCGGATTTTTTACTTTGAGAAATCCTGATTCTTTAACTATTAACCCTGATAATATTAGTTCTGTTTCTTCAGGGATTTTATCAACTTCTATATATTGTTTTTGCAGAATTTTTTGATATATTCCTAACAATCTCCCTACTTTGGTAGGATTGTATAATAACCGATTTTGAATTGTTCTTAAATGCTCTGGTTCGTCTTGATGTTGCCAATCATCTAATATTTTATTTCTGACTAGATTTTCTACTAATAATTTTCCATAACTTAATGGCACTTTATCAATTTGATGTTGCCAATCATATAAGTTCTTATTTTTCAGGATATTACCTTCATAAATAAATTTAAAATTGGCGAATTTATTTGATTCGGTAATGGTATCCATGACTAATTGACAGAGCTTGTTGGTTAAAAAAGGTTGCCCTCCCGTCCAGGATAATATTTCTTTTAATAATCTTTTACCCTGGTTTTCTTCTAGTAGTAAACTTGCTGCTAATGGCTCTATTTCTTCTATTGTAAAATTATGTAATTCTATGGCTGTACCTATATTAAATGGTGTTCTTTTCCGGTCTTGAATTAAATCAGCAGGTGTAGCCACTCCAAAAATGGCAAAATTAAGTCGATTATATTCTGGATTAATTGCTCGTTGATTGTAACAATAACGAATCAGGGCAAAGAAATCATCTACAGTAAAGTTTAAACTGAGAATACTGTCTATTTCATCGATGAATATACAAATATTTTCTGTAGGAAATTGTACTAATATTACTTCCTCAATAAATAGACTTAATTTTTGCACATCAGATATTTCTGAAAGTGATGACCACCAGGTTTGAAATGACAATTTACGACTCAATTTTAAACTCAGCCAGAGGTCGGCAATGATGCCTTGATACCATTGTTGGCAAGTGGTATTTTGACTACCAATATTAGTCATGTCAATAGTGGCACATTCAAATCCTTGTTGTTTTAATTGATGGTAGACTCTGACTAATAGGGATGATTTTCCCATTTGTCGGCAATTGAGAACGTAACAAAATTCGCCTCTATTTAAAGCTTGATAAAGTTGAGTATCAGCTTGTCGGGTGACGTAGGTAGAAGCATTTTTGCTGAGACTACCTCCGACTTGATATGTACGTCTAATCATGGTCTTGTTTATTTCAACTAGGAGTTGATTAACAAAGTTAATTTTGAAGGCTAGAAGTTCTTATATCATGTCCGGTTGAATAGTTATAAATAAGAAGGGAGAAAGGAGGAGTCAGGAGTCAGGAGTTAGGAGGGAAGAGGGGAGAAAGAAAGTATAAAAAGGAGAACATTTTTTATCACTAATTATCCGGACATGATATTAGTTATCGAAATATTGTGGTTTAAAGCCTCCCCTTTTAAGGGGATAATAAATAAAAAATTTCCTGTTCGTCAATCTTCTTCTTTTCAAGGATAGGTAATTCTCAATTCTTAATTCTCAATTCTTAATTCTCAATTCTCAATTCTTGAAAGCACCTTTCAGTTAAATATACCAATATCAATTATAAGTTATTAGCTAAATATTTTTTCTGGTTTTATCAAAGTAACAAAGTCATAATTTAACTTCAGACTTCGTTAAGCATTCTTCAGGTTTGGTATTTGCAAGATATTAACTTTCATAAATTTCTAAAGGTAATTGATCTGGGTCTGGAAAGAAGGTAAAACGCTTGCCAGTTATTTCATCAATTCTAATATCTTCTACTTCTATATCGTGGGATTTCAAATAATCAACAGACTCATCAATATTATCTACTTCTAATGCTAAATGTCTCAGACCACAAGCTTCTGGGCGAGTTAATCTTTTTGGCGGGTCAGGAAATGAAAATAATTCTATCTGATTACCATTACCTACACGCAAATCTAATTTATAAGAATTGCGTGCTTTTCTCCAAGTTTCTTGAATAATTTCACAGCCTAAAATATTCACATAAAAATGCTTTGATTTTTCATAATCAGAGCAAATAATTGCAACATGATTAAATCTTTTAATTTTCATCATAAAAATTTGTTCATTAATTAATAATTAATAATGGATAATTAGTTTTGTTTTCGGCTGTCGCCAACATGTTTGCGTTTAGCGTTCCGCACAACGCGCGTTTCGGCTCTTAGCCGACATGAAAAACGCTGCGCGAGATAAATGCGTAGCATTCCGCAGGAAAGGAAAGCTCCTCTTTCATTAATTGATAATTGATAATTGATAATGGATAATTGATAATTACCTCTGGTTAAAACCGTTCGG
>NZ_JBNHER010000099.1:0-6367 GCF_050015975.1 Dapis purpurea BLCC-M126
TCCTAACTCCTAGCTAACGCGCATATTTATAAAGATACGCTTAGGGGTTCTATATTCACTCACTATCTGTTACTATATATTTTCAATGCCATCTCTAAGAACTCTATTAGAAGCAATTCGAGGTTACCGTATTTCACAGTGTATTTATATTGCTGCAAAACTTGGAATTGCCGATCTGCTCAAAGACGGAGAACAAAACTGTGATGTTTTGGCCACAGCCACTAATACTAACAAAGATGCAATTTATCGATTGTTACGAGCTTTAGCAAGTGTCGGCATTTTTGCCGAAACTCAGCCCCATTATTTTCAGCTAACTCCGCTAGCAGCATATTTGCAAAGCAATGTTCCTAACTCCTTAAAAGCTTATGCAATCATGTTAGGAGAAGAACATTACCAAACCTGGGGGAATATAATGCATAGCGTGCAGACAGGAGAGAACGCTTTTGAGAATTTGTATGGGATGAACTTTTACGAGTTCTTTGAGCAAAACTCTGCCTCAGCCAAAACTTTTGATCTGGCGATGACAAATCTTTCAGGAATTGCAAATTTTAGTATCTTAGCTGCTTACAATTTTTCATCTATTGGTAAGTTGGTTGATATTGGTGGAGGCAATGGCGGACTGCTATCTTCTATTCTGGAAGCCTACCCTACTATAACAGGGGTGTTGTTCGATCGACCCGATGTAATTGACAGATCCTCTAATTTACTCGAAACAATAGGAGTAAGAAATCGTCTTGAACTAACAAAAGGTGATTTCTTTAAGAATGTGCCAGTAGGGGGAGATGCTTATATGCTGCAACATATCATTCATAACTGGGGTGATGAACAGGCGATCGCTATTCTCCAGAAATGTTATCAAGCAATGATAAATAGAGGACTACTATTAGTGATAGAGATAGTAATACCTCCAGCAAACGAGCCTTCTGCAGGTAAATTTATGGATATAAATATGTTAGCAATGTGCCCTGGTGGGCGGGAGCGAACTGAGAGTGAATATAGAAAATTATTGAAAAAAGCAGGCTTCAAACTCACAAAAATAGTTCCAACAGAATCAGAAGTTAGCATAATTGAAGCAGTGAAAGATAAAATATAGACCACTAATATAGAATATTTGGGATTGCACTGCGTTCATAACAAGAATAGCTGCTTCAAAAAAATTATGGCGTTGCATATTTAGGGCTTGCTGAAACCATCTAAAAGTATTGACAGATAAAGGAAAGTGCCTTTTTAGGTCTTCAAAAAGTACAAGGTTTTAGTTCTAGGGATATCATGCATGTTACGATTTTGGGTTGACGCTCTGCAGAAAAATCAAGGGATAATTATGACTCCTGCTTCCTCTAAATTACCCATTTATGCTGTCTCCTGTCTCCTACCCTCACCCATAAGACTTTTTCAGCAAACCCTATTTAGTGTGGGGAATGTGGGAGGTGTTGCAACTGGATAAATTATAGTTTTAGAGTAAAGAGCAAGTAAAAGATGGGATTGACCTTTTGCAAAAATTTATGCCAAGGTTTCAGCAACGCCAAAATTATTTGAAAATGAGTGCGGGACTTGTAACGGATCAGTAGACTATAATAATACAAATTTGAAGAATTCCTTATTGACAGGTGTATTGATATCTGCTATTGTAACACGCATATTATTTACTTCTCCAGAAAAAAAACATGAGTGACGAAAATTCTTTAATAGCTTCCCGTTGGTATGTAAAAGAACAATGGGGGTGGTCTTATGATTCTTACATCAGCGATGAGGATGCATTAAACTATTTAAAGGCATTGTTAGTTTGTACCAAAGGTGACGACATCATTAGCGAAGCAGAGCGAGAGTATGTAATTGGTTTTGCAGCTTGCCGAGAATTGCCTTTGTCTGTAATTGAGGCTGCGAAAGCCTATGATGCCAACGAAGACATTGCAGACATAATGTCCCGTAGTCCAATAGTACAAAAAGCGAAAAAAGGCATGATCTATTGGGCAATAAAAGCTTGTTCTGCCGATTCAGAATATAATAATCAAGAAAAAGCAGCAGTTCGGAAGATGTCTGGTTTAATGGGAATTTCTGAGCAAATTGTAGAAGAAATTGAGGCAGTAATTATAGAAGAAAAGAAACTAAAGGATAAACGAAACGCTCTAGTTTATGATGGTGAGGTATTGTGGGAGTAGTAGCGCGTCTAGCTTTAAAATTTGGGCAAAGAGCGAATTAATGAAGACCTCTCCCCTAACCCATCTCCGGCAAGGAGAGGGGAGAGATTTTACCCACAATTTTAGTTTAGACACACTAGTGCAGGATGACGGAAATAAGTGACCAGTGACAAAATACTCAAAGCCTTACCAATCAAAACTTCTGAATTCTGAATTCTGAATTCAGACTTCCGCGTAGCAGTACTAGTAGTAATAGTAAACATAAGAAAATATCAAGAATAAACTTCTAAGCTCTAGCTTTTGCTATAATCACCAGTCAGCAGAATCATCAAATAAAGGAAAGAAAAATGTCAGACTGGCAAATAATAACTGGTGGAGTAACAGCTCCCAAGGGATATCAAGCAACAGGAATAATTGCAGGGTTAAAGCCATCTGGAGCAGCCGATTTGGCCCTGATTTTGTCAGATGTGGATGCGATCGCTGCTGGAGTCTTGACCACAACTCAAGTAAGGGCAGCTTGTGTAGATTATTGTCGCCAACGTTTAGAAGATAAACCCAGTGCTAGAGCAATCTTATGTAATGCTGGTCAAGCAAATGCTGCTACAGGAGATTTAGGTTGGCAAGATGCTGTGGAAAGTGCGGCAGAATTGGGTAAAGCACTCAATATTTCTCCAGAGTCAATTTTACTAGCTTCCACGGGAGTCATTGGCCAACGAATTAAAATGGATGCTCTCAAAGCAGCTATTCCTCAATTAGTCTCTACAGTTTCCCCAGAAGGAGGGGAAGCAGCAGCAAAAGCTATTATCACCACAGACTTAGTTACAAAGTCAATAGCTTTAGAAACTCTGATGGGCGATCGCCCGGTTCGTATTGGTGGTATTGCTAAAGGTTCTGGAATGATTCATCCTAATATGGCAACAATGTTATCATTTGTTACCTGTGATGCAGCGGTTTCTCCTCCATTATGGCAAGAGATGTTAACCAGAGCAGTTGATCGCAGTTTTAATCAGATTACTGTTGACGGGGATACCAGTACCAATGATACAGTAATTGCTCTAGCAAATGGTCAGTCTCGCACATCTGCTATTACAAATATGGGAGCAGAGGCGGAAAAGTTAGAGGCAATGTTAACAGAAGTTTGTATTTATTTAGCCAAAGCTATCGCTCGTGATGGGGAAGGAGCAACTTGTCTGATAGAAGTTCAAGTTACTGGTACATCTGATGAAGCATCTGCCAATAAAATTGCCAAAACAATTGCTGGGTCTTCTTTAGTGAAGTCAGCCATTTTTGGTCGCGATCCTAACTGGGGAAGAATAGCAGCAGCAGCAGGTCGTGCTGGAGTCAAGTTTGAGCAGGAGCAGTTACAAGTAAAGTTGGGAGACTTTTTGCTCATGGAGAATGGTCAACCTTTAGATTTTGACCGCGCTGCTGCCAGCAAATATTTGCAGAATAGGGCAGCAGGAGAATATCTCAAGGATGATACTGTGGTAATCTCTGTTAAAGTTGGAGATGGTATTGGTAGTGGGAAGGCTTGGGGATGCGACCTTAGTTATGACTATGTAAAGATTAACGCTGAGTACACAACCTGATTTAGAACCCATTTGGTATCTATTTAAACACAAAGGAGGGAGATGGGGAGTATTTGTCAAGCTTTTTCCTGTATTACCTATCTCCACCTCCTGAGTCTTGAGTCGATCCTTCTCAATCCTGCTAAAAAATTTATACTAAATACCAAAAAGTTTGATATATATCCTTGTCATCTCCCGATAACAAGATGCAGGATAGATTATCCGAATATTATTAGACATTTCCAGAAAAGAAGGACTAGGGAGTAGGGGAAAAGAATTGATGATTTCTGTCCGATAATTGAAAAGAAGTTTTTCCGCGTTAGGAACTAGGGAAAATAGGTCTGATTTACACATCATAAATTTAGGAATTTCATATCTAAAATCGCTAACAATTTTAGTGTTAGTTTGTAACTTAATGTCTGACCAGTCTCACCAACTACTTTCTCCAATTTATAGCTAGTGCAGGATGACGGAAATATGTTACTAGTGACAAAATACTCAAAGCCTTAACAATCAAAACTTCTGAATTCCGCTCCCAGGAGGGGTTAGGGGTGGGTTGAATTCTGAATTCTGACTTCCGCGTAGCGGTACTAGCCTATCCCTAGTATAATAGGAGTCCGAAATTTTTAACGTGAATTACTTATCATAAAAAAAGATTTTTGTCAAAAAATCTTCTCAGTTAAATATTTATACTAAGTCTTTTAACAAAAATTTGTCTAATCGTCAATTGTCAGCTATGATCTTTATCAACAAAGCAGCCAATTGCAACAAAAATTAGGCACTGATGGATCAAGTATATATAGGCAATAAATGCAGTATAAAAGCATCAGATACTCAAGGTTCAGCTTCAGACAAGCCTAGAAGCCTTATGATTGTGCAGCTAAATAACAACTTGCAATCTAGTTCTCCCATTAACTATCAGGGGGGTGACACTAGCTGAACAGACCTGCAGCTACACAAGGGTCTCTAGACTGCAAGGATAACACCAGCATCACCCTATTAATTTCATAAATACAACAACTGGTAATTAGTTATTGGGTGAGAATATTTCTAACCCAAGACTCATCATTATTCACATAAGCAATCTAGGACATCCCAGATTAGGGCTGCGCCGATAAACTTTGTTTAGCATTAACAAAACATAATTTATTTTGAAAGCTTAAGTCAAAATAGAATCCTTAGAACTTAGTTTTTTACAGTTCATAGGAACTTGAATATATCAACACAAATTCCAAGAAATTAACAGATTTATTTTATGAATGCCAGTGAGCTTTTAAGCGCGAATGAATTATTAGTTAGACACTCCAAAGGAGAAAGAAATTTTCAGGGAGTAAACCTAATTGCAGTTAATTTGGGTGAAGCAAACCTCAATCGTAGCAATTTAAGTAATGCTAGTTTCAAAGATTCCTACTTAGCTAAAAGTAAACTAATTGGAGCCAATTTAAATGGTGCAGATTTTAGTCATGCTAATCTATGCCAAGCCAAGTTAATTGAAGCTAATTTGAGTTCTGCTAGCTTTACTAAAACCACACTTATTGAAGCTGATTTAAGTGGAGTAATTTTGAGTGGGGCAATTTTCTCAGAAGCTGATTTAACAAGAGCCATTCTGATCGGTACGAGCATGGTAGGAACTTGTTTACTAAATTCCTCTAAATTAACTAAAGCTAATCTAACGGGAGCTACTCTCACTCATGCAATTCTCTGTGGTGCTGACTTAACACAGGTAACTTTGAATCGAGCAATTATGAGTCAAGTAGATCTAAGTGGCACTTTACTAAATCAGACAAGTTTAATCCGAGCTTATTTACAACGAGGAAATCTCAGTGGTGCAAAGCTAATCAATGCAGATTTAACAGAAGCAACCCTGGTAGAGGCTAACCTTTGTGCTGCGGACTTAACTGGAGCAGACTTGCAAGGAGCAAACCTCAGTAATGCCAATCTGAGTGGGGCAAATTTAAGTGGAGTTAATCTACAGGAAGCAAATCTCAGTAATGCCAATCTTAATGGTGTGATTCTTCACCAGGCAGATCTGCAAGGTGCGGACTTGAGTAAGACTAACTTACGGGGAGCTAACTTGAAAGCTGCTAATCTCTCAGGAGCAAATTTATTGGAAGCTGACTTACGGGGTGCTAACTTACAAAAAGCTAATCTTTATGGCGCAGGTTTATTACTAGTATCTCTCAAAGGTGCGGCTTTAAAAGAAGCTTGTTTGTCTCATGCTAACTTGATTGGATCTAGTTTAAATATTTCTAGTCTTCAGGATGTTTGTCTAAAAGAAGCAATTATGCCCAATGGTTCAACTCATGAATAGAGTTATACTTGTTCAATAAATGTTTACTACAAATACCTACAACTTCGTCAGAAATTAAGATTTGGTAGGAGCTAGTGTTTTAATTTTCTTTTTGTATCCTCTTTAAAGGAAAGAGGTAATAACTTATTTTCTTCTTAAGAGGATATAGTATTTCAGCATTTATTTGGGTAAATCTCTCTTTTTATTAGAATATTTCTAGAACTAACTACTAGCGCATCCAGACTAAAATTGTGGGTAAAACCTCCCCCCTCTCCAGGAAGGAGAGGGGTTGGGATAGAGGTCTTTATTGACTCGCTCTTTACCGAATTATTAATTATTAATTGTTAATTAAATAATTGTGGTTTAAAGCC
>NZ_JBNHER010000100.1:0-39725 GCF_050015975.1 Dapis purpurea BLCC-M126
AATTATCAATTATCCATTATCAATTATCAATTAATGAACTTCTCTATACAATACCGATGCTACCGGATATGATATCAAAAATTGTCCCAACGTCTTTCCATAGCTGAACTTATCCCCATACAAATGTACTATATCAGCCTTAAAAGCCCATCTATTCTACCCAGTAACGGGTAGTTGAAAAATCGCGCTCAACTACTTTGGCTTGGGCATTGTGTTATTTTTCTTAGGGGGAACTTCAGGCATAGTAGATAGTTGGAGCATTGAAGGATTTGGGCTATTTTAATAATTATCCCCCTTCCAATTTAGCGATCGCGATTCTAATTATATGTCCCAACCTGAATGCGTAGTGCTATAAAACGTGGGTAAAAAGCGAGTCAATGAAGACCTCTCCCCCAACCCCTCTCCTGCAAGGAGAGGGAGGAGGTTTTACCCACAATTTTAGTCTGGACGCGCTAGTACTCTATATTAATGAAAACCGCTATAAGCCAAAATCAAGCCACAGCTAATTCCTCAACTTGACAAATATATCGCCCCACTGCAGCAGCAACAGGGCGTAAACTTTCAACCAACTCAACCATATTTTCCAATGACAACGCTTGTCGCGCATCCGAAACCGACTCCTCCGGTAAAGGATGACACTCAATCATCAAACCATCTGCTCCACAAGCAACCGCAGCTTTCGCCAAGGATGCCACCAACTCCCTTTTACCCACAGCATGAGAAGGATCGACAATAACTGGCAAATGAGTCAACTGTTTTAATGCAGCTACCGCACCCAAATCTAAAACATTGCGAGTATAACTATCAAAACTACGAATGCCTCGTTCGCATAATATCACATTGGGGTTGCCGTGACTAAGAATATATTCTGCAGCCATCAAAAATTCCTCAATAGTCGCAGCTAACCCCCGTTTCAACATCACAGGTTTGCCAGTTTTTCCTAATGCCTTCAGTAACTCAAAATTTTGCATATTCCGACTACCTATTTGCAGCATATCCGCATAAGCAACCACCGACTCTATTTGCGGAATAGACATGACTTCTGTTACGACTGGAATATTGTAGCGTTGGCGAACAGATGCCAAAATTTTCAATCCTTCTATTCCCAAACCCTGGAATGAGTAAGGAGAAGTGCGTGGTTTATAGACACCTCCCCGCAACATTTGCACAGGTGCCGTTATTAACTTACTTGCCACTTCTTCCATTTGTTCCATGCTTTCAACAGTGCAGGGGCCACCAATAATTAAAAAATCTGCACCTCCTACTATTGTCTGTTCAGAAATATTGATAACTGTTTGATGTTCCGAATGAGACTTAGATGCAAGTTTAGCGTTAGACATGAGATTTTCTCCTTGGTAAATTAATTGGGCTAAAAAATAAAAAACCCGGAACCATTATCAGTTCCGGGTGAAAAGTAAAAGTCAGCATGACAAGTTACCCGGAACTATATCGGGGCCAAAAATAAAAACCGTAATACCAGGAATTTACTTGAGTCATAACTGTTTTCGTCTTTTTTTGAATACTCAGATTTACAAACAAAAAACCGCAGTGTTTATGCTGCGGTTCACTTAGAGGTTCATAGCAAAAACTATATTCACTCCAAGTGAACCTCTCTATACCAAAAATAAAAGTAGGAATTACTAATAAACATCGGCTTTTTGTTTGTGTTAAGAAATATGTTAATTACAGAATTTTGGGGTTGGGAAAGAATCATTATTTTTAATTCCTTGTTTGTTAACCTTAACAGAGCCTTTAGAGAGTGTCAAGTCTTAACCATCCTTTTGCCTCTCTTTCAATTAATAATTAGGGTTTGCGCTCAAAAGTCTTTTAGTACGGGTAGGAGACAACCCACCCCTAACCCCTCCCAGGAGGGGAAGACAGAATACAGGAGTAACGGGGAATTTAGAGAAGGTAGAAGTAAGAATTATCCCTTGATTTTTCTGCCCAACTATGCGCCTAAAATACCAACTTTTTGAGCGTTTTAGACTGAAACAGGGGCACTTTTTTTGACTCAAAAAAGGCACTTGTCTTTATATGTCAATGCTTTTAGATTTAATCAGCCACCCCTAATTAAGCAGCTACACAAAATTAATTACACATTTTATTACACTGAATCCCTTATAATTTATTGCTCACATCAAATTAGGGTAGGTAAACAATTTTGTTTAGGTGCTTAACAATTACCACTTCTGTAATAGAAGGATTAGTTAAAAGGAAATTTTGGTAGTGCATTCAAAGTAGTGCATTAAATAAGTGTAGATATAGATAATCAAGTCATGCCACTTCCCAAATTTTTCTGTAAAAAACCTCTACCCAATTTCTTTGAGAAGCAAACAATTCCTGGATAATTATCTTTATGAAGTTAGTTCAAAGTAATATTTGGAGGGAAGTTAGGGACTTGCACAAAAATAAAGTACCAGTCAAACAAGCTGTACTGAAGAAATTACAAAACCTGATTGGTAGATTAATAAACCGCAAGTCCCTTACGACGAGGAAAATTTAACCGAATGCTTTACTGCCCACACGAAATGCAAAGGGAATGCTGCACTAACACGCCGAAGGAGACATCAATACTCTAGGAATCTCATAACTTAAAAAATCATAAGCCATATCAGTATTAGGAAAAATAGCCCGCGCCTCCTGTAGCAAATCATTCAACAAAATCGGATTCCCAGGAGCATATCTAGGACTAAAATGAGTCATCATCAAATGCTTAACACCCGCTGCCAAAGCTACCTGTGCCGCCATTGTTGAAGTAGAATGCAATCTTTGAAAAGCCATTTCAGCATCCTGATGAGAAAAAGTAGCCTCATGAACAAGTAAATCTGCTCCCTCCGCCAACTCCACAGCTCCATCACAAAAAACAGTATCAGTGCAATAAACAAACTTCCGGCCTACTTGGGGTGCGCCACACAAATCAGCTCCATTAATTTTCCGTCCGTCAGACAAAGTAACCCACTCTCCTTGTTTGAGCTTTCCATAAATAGGGCCAGGAGGAATCCCTAAAGCCTTTGCCTTTTCTACATTAAAATGTCCTGGTCTATCCTTTTCTGTTACCCGATAACCAAAAGCAGTAACCCGATGCTTCAAATAACCACAACTAACAATATACTCATCATCCTCATAAATAACAGCAGGTTTACTCTTATGAACCTTAATTGGATAAGCTAAACGAGTTTGAGAGTATCGAAGACCAGCTTGTAGATAATCCTCTAAGGCAGGCGGACCATACAAATCAATACTTTTAACATTTCCCCCCAAACCACAACTAGCCAACAAACCCATCAAACCAAAAACATGGTCACCGTGCATGTGGGTAATAAAGATACGACTGAGTTGACTAACCTTAAGTTCACTACGGAGAAACTGGTGTTGAGTTCCTTCACCACAATCAAACAACCATAATTCAGCCCGTTGAGGCAGACGTAAAGCAATACTTGAAACATTACGCGATCGCGTTGGGACACCAGAACTGGTTCCTAGAAAAGTTATCTGCAAAACCTAAAACTTCCTCACTGAAACCCTACTGACCTTAAACTTGAGAGACAAAGTGGGATTCCTATCAAAGTACGTCGTCAATCTGGCTGATCCTCTAAAGATTTATAGTCATTCTATCTTCATTCTAGCAGGAATTTGCTAAAAGCGCAACATTGATTGGTATTCATCCATCCGCCCTAGCTACCCTACAAAAAAATGTGATAAGTATTTCTACAGTTATGATTATTTTCTTTCTAAAATTTTACCGAAAAATTGGGCTAGCTTCCTTTTCCTTACTAGAATAGCTTTTGATGAGCAACTTAATTCAGTAAGTCCTTTTATCGAAGCAATAATCATGCTTTGAATGATAAATTTTCATGTCTTTAGGCCAAGTAGTATGTCAAATTGTTATATTTATTCTTGCCTTGTTCTATACTAATTATCCTAAATATAAAATCAAAAAATCAAACAAATATGAGTTCTGGATTACTGTTTATTTCTTTTATTACTCGTACTACTAAACCATTAAAACGCTATTGGTGGACATCTATCCTAACATGGGTACTAATGATTGCCCCTGCCCAAGCCTCTCTAGTCTTGCGAATTGCAATTCAAGAAGGAGTTAAAGAAGTTAAAGTAGGAAGTTCTACAAACGCAATAGTTAGAGATGGTGCAGGTAGAGCAATTGGCGAACTAAAACCAACTAAAGGCTTTGCAGCAGAACTCCAATCAGGAAAAGTAGCTTTGGCCAACTGGGTCTCCGGTCAAATGTGGATCGAACCCAAAGGAGAAGGTTATGTGTGGATAGGCGATCGCTGGTATCGAGGCCGTACTCATCTTATTCCTCACAAAGGAGGTATAACTGCTATTAACTATGTCAACTTTGAAGAATATCTTTATAGTGTCATTGGAGCAGAAATGAACGGCAACTGGCCACAAGAGGCCCTAAAAGCCCAAGCTGTTGCAGCCCGTTCCTACGCCCTGAACAAGCGTCAAGAAAATACTAACAATTTCTATGACCTAGGCAATGACCAATTCTGGCAAGTTTATCAAGGAATTAAAACAGAATCTCCAGGAACTTATGCTGCTGTTGATGCTACCCAAGGTCAAGTGCTTACTTACAATGGTCAAATTATTTTAGCTCTATTTCATTCATCTTCTGGAGGACACACAGAAAATGTAGAAGATGTTTGGTCAAACCCACTACCCTACCTCCGCGCTGTTCCTGACTTTGATCAAGATGCTCCAGTTTATGAATGGACTGAATCATTTTCTCAAGCAGAACTAAAGCAGCGAATTTCAGGAGTAGGAAATATTCTCTCCATGACACCCCAGAGTACTACTCCCCACGGTAGTGTTATTACTATTAAAGTTTTAGGAGATGCAGGGGTTAAAACGGTTGAAGGTACAGATATTACAGCAGCTTTAGGATTAAAAAGTACCAGATTTACTGTTAGTGCCAAAAAGACTGAAGGTCAACAAATTCCTAGCAGTTTCCAAATTACTGGAAAAGGTTTTGGTCACGCTGTAGGAATGAGTCAATGGGGAGCTTATAATTTAGCTCGAAATGGATATAATTATCACCAGATTTTATTGTATTATTACCAAGGCGCAACTTTAGCTAGAATTGATGTCCGCTAATAGTAAAATTTAGGTAATGCTACTGAAGAATTAACTCTATTTTTATTGTCTGAAAAAAAATGTCAGAAGCTGATATTATACCAAAAAACAAAGTCTAAATTAGGTTGATATATATTAGGAGAACACAAAAATCATTCCAACATAGATAGATTTTACATAATTTAGAATTTATCGATTAGTTAATTGTCGAGCAGTTTTTTTCAAGTCTAGATTGATCGTCAAATGCGGAGTGATATAAGTTTTCATAGATATATAATTCATAGATTCTAGTTTAAAGGAAATTCCAGCTTAGGTTATTTGTTCAATTAAAGTCAAAAGCGCCATAAATTAGTAATATACAAAGTTGTCAAAATCAATTATGATTTTTTCTTTTTTGACCTTGAACAGATAAAATCAGATTTAGGAATAAGGAAAAACGAACCCTAAAATTTAATTTGACCATATTGCCAAGCTGACCTCTCTTTAGTCCTGAATCCTGAATGCTGCTAAAAAAGTTAATCTAGCAATATTTTGTAAAACTAGTATTACTCAGTTTTTTTACCTTGTAAAAGTAATTTTTTGCCAAATTTATCCCACATATTCCATTAGGCATGGTACATTTTAAATGCAGAAATTTACTTGCTTTCAATTATTGAGTAGATAAGTAAAGTAGGATATAAAAAAACTTAAATGAGGAAAAGGTAAAAAAATATATATATAAAATTTATTGACTAAAAAAAAGGTATCAAGTCTCCCCTTGAATCAAGGATGAAAAAAATTAACTTTAGTGTTTAAACCCTCTGGCTTTAACCGGAGGTACTAATAACTGAGAACTGAAATTACTTGATAAGTACTACATAAGAGTTAAGATTTGGCATATTAATTAAGTAGATTCAACAGCCTTGCAACCAAGGTAATATTAGGGATAAAAAACCTAACAGCTAATCAGCAACATACTAATTACGATAATATTACCTTTACCCTAGGACTGCTGAAAAATTATCCCATAAATGGTTCCATATTTTTAGATAACAAATGCAAAAGTGGGAATATCTCTTAGCAGAAGCAAGCCCTTATCCTTTTGGGGATAAGCTGATTACCATATATATAAACGGTAAAGAATGGAGAGAATGGAAAGACAGGACATTATACCAATTAGTTAATTATTTGGGTAATGAAGGATGGGAATTAGTAACTTTTAGCCATAACTCAAAATCTGACAATAATTATCTCATATTTAAACGTCCTAAAATCACAATATAAATTATGAATCCTTGATAACTTAAACTAATATTTTAAGTATCTGATTGATTCAATCTTCTTTGCCATTCAGCATCAATTTTATCTGCCTGTTCAGCTTCCTGTTCTAGCACATTCTTTTCTGTTGTATAAGCTAAATCTTGATTAGTAATAATTGTTTCTTTCCCAAACTCTCTAGCATAATCAATTTTACGATTTAACAGATTATTAGCCTGGTTTAAAGCAATAGCTCTGTTTTGCCTTTGTTGATTCCGTTTCTGAACTTTACCATTACGCCATTGTAACCAAAAATAACGAATTAATGGCAATACTAAAAAACTTACACCATAAGCCAGCAGCACAGGATAAATCACTTCAACAAAAGCAATAAATCCTCCAATCTGAGCTACTACTGTACCATCTTTTAACAACGAACCCAAAACTAAAGCACCAACAAAATTAACAACACCTAATCCAGTAGCTAACATTATTTGACCATAATTTGCCTCGCTAAAACGCCAAATTTTTTCCTTCAAATAAGCAGAAACAGGTTGAGAGTACCATTCTTTTGCTGTTGTTTGTAACTCCGGAAAATGATAGACAATTTGACCCTCTGGACTAACTTCCGGACGACCATTAAAACGAGTTAATACTGGTAAAATATACTCCTCATATTCTAGAGCATATCCTTTTCCTAAATCATCTAAATAAGGAGCAATTTGTTCCGCCACTACCGCCCCTTGATTATTTTTAATTACAGTAGCGATCGCCTGCCAACGTTCCTCATCTAAATTGTAATTAGGGTTCCCATCTCCAAATAGAAAAGAAAATACAGCCTCCAAAAAATTCATCTCGTTTTCTTTACCTGAAGTTCGAGATTTTTTTCTTTGTTTTTCTCTTTGTCGTTGATATCTATAGGGTTCATCATAATATCCCCAATCAAACCACCAAAGCCAATAAGGATTAAATCCAAAACGGGGAAAAAATACCATTCCACCACCCGAATTATTACCTCCACCACCTGAGTCATTTCGTTCACTACTAGAATTAATTGAAACAACAATAATGGCAATAGCAACCATTATAATTATTAGGGAAAGTATCAACACAATCCCAAAAGAAATTCTAATTAAATAAAACAATATCCGCCAAACTTTTTCCCACCATTCTCTTAATCTTAACCGCCAGAATTTATTGCGTAAAACATCTCTAAAATTGTGAGGAAATAGATAAGCAATTTCCCCTGATTCTGATACTTGTAAATGACCACCAGCATCTGTAGCTAAAGCTAATAATCCCTGTTCTGCCAATTTTACATCTAATCCAGCTTGAGCTGCTACATCTCCCACAGTAACGTGGTAGTCCAAATTCTCCACGGCTCTCATTATCGCAGGATTTGGAGTCATAACATTACCTCAGACTTAATTAATTTATCTACTTAAATTATAGACAAAAAATCAATCATAGGTATATAAGTACTTAAAGAAAATTCTTTATCTATTCTGATTATCTGCGATATTTAGAAGGTAAAGAATTTAGTTTGTATAGATGTGTAATTAATTTTGCACGACAACTTATCAAAACATCTAAATAAATAGAGCTAAAATCAATATTAATTATGGCTGTATAGACACTGATTATCTAACATTTCTACTAATACCATTTCTGCATAAAGTTGCACCTAATAACAGAGAACAGCTCTGAGTGAAATAGAGGTCTAGGTAAGGATTATTAAGTGCATTATTGGAGAGAAATAAAATAGTTCGACTTTAATTGATAACTAATTCAACTATTGCGCTCTAGTTTTTAGATTATAGATAAACTTTCTGAGTTGGGATAGTGCTACGCACTGCTACGCGATAAAACTACGTTTCGCTTGCACGATCACCTGATGGCATTTCTCTATGAAGTTGCAGTTAGAGCAAATTTGTTCGTATATAAAGTACAAATTATGAACAATTAAATGTCTGTACTACAGACATATTACTTTTTGTAAATATACTTGACAAAAATGAAATATGCTGTAATAAAAAATACAGCAGTCCCCATTAAGAGTGCGGAGATTCTCAAATTATCAAATATAATCACAACAAGAATTTAACTTTGTGCCTTCTCACTTCTGACTTCAACTGTGACACCTATCAGTAAAATTCAAGTCTGGGTAAAAATTATTAACTGCATTGTTACAGATAAAAGGTATTACTATCCTAATATAAGTATAGTTTAAATCTAATTTATAGAGCAAAACAATCCTATAAACTAATTCTTCTATCTCATGTTAATTATCTTTCAACAATTAATAATTACCTCTGAGGATTAGCTAAAATAAATTATAGGTAGTAAGTTATTGAAAAATGCCTATCAAAGTGTCATTTATATAATGGTTCTCTGATGAATAAGATACAGTACCTTTCTGTTCTATTCCCTCTTTTTATCCCTATTTTCTCTTCTTTACCTTCTGCTCCCTGTTCCCGAAAATCCAAAATTTGCGTATCTCACCAAGAGCGATCAATGCTATAGCTCAGTCAATTTTAGTCGTAATACCAGATATATTGTTACTCACACAGACAATCTTTGTTAAAACACGATAAAAATTATGGTAATTACTTATTATCAATAGTAATGTAGAGTACATAGTACAACTATGGAAAAATCATTGGAAAACTGACTCATATTTATCCAGTAATTGTCTAGAATATCATCATACTAAAAATAGACTAAAAACTCAAGTTTCTAAATAGGATTATAAAACTTGTCAAAATTATCTCTGGTAAACAAATAATTTCGGCAGTTGGTAATATATAAATTCTATTTAATTCGTCAGTTTTTGTTAGTCTGATAACATGAAGTTTTGCCAAAGATATAAAAAATAATCTTCATTAATTGATAATGGATAATTGATAATTACCTATGGTTAAAACCTTTACGGAATTGAAGATTGGGAAATATCCTAGCACTTTTTTTCTCCTTAAAAGGGGAGGCTTTAAACCACAATTATTTAATTAACAATTAATAATTCTGTAATTATTCAGGAGTGATATAAAGATTTTTGTTGAAGATAGATTATTTAGGTATAATTACAATTTCTGTAAGCATTTCCTTCGGAATGCTGCATAAACAGCTACCTTTAAATTAGCTCTCAGTTCTTTTATGAATTAAGTAATGATTTGTTTAATAACACTTGAATTAATTGAATATATACTTATTTCTGATATAAATTATCTGAAAATATATCAATAATAATTTATGCTCTTAAGATAAGACAAGGGTAATTATAATCTAGCTGATAACGCAGTTCCGACCCAGTAAGCAACCTAAAAGCTGACCGCTGAATACTTACAAATAACTTGAGTCAGAGGAACATAAACCAGAAGCTTCATTTGTTATTTTGATGTATCTATTATAATTAGAATTTTATTTTCAATAAGTCCAGAAAAATTGGGGATTCAAACTATAAACTCAAAAATTATTTTTACCTTTTGACTTAACTCACTACCCTGAAAAGAGGAAAAATAAAAGTCAAAGGCAAATATTTAATCTTCTAATATTTCCTTATTTCCTATTCCTTCTTACTTCCTCCTTCATTGAATAAATGCTTATATCCCTTCGCATTAATAACTTTGCCCTCATAGACCATCTTGACTTAGAATTAGGCTCTGGTCTAAATGTCTTCACAGGTGAAACAGGTGCCGGTAAGTCCATTATCCTAGATGCTCTTAATGCTGCCCTAGGAAGTAAAATAGATCGTCGTATCATCAGAACAGGAACTAAACGAGCCATCTTAGAAGCAACCTTTGAACTTAACCCAGCTCTAGCTGAATGGTTAAGTGGTCAAGAAATAGATCCAGTAGATGGTACATTAGTAGTCTGTAGTCGCGAAATTATTGTGGCCCAGGGTTCCCTACGGACAAGGTCTCGTCTCAATGGCATCCTAGTGAACCGGAAAATAATGGACCAACTTCGCGATAGACTAGTAGAAATTACGGCTCAAGGCCAAACTTTACAATTGGGAAATCCTAATCTGCAAAGAGAATGGCTTGATTTATATGGTGGTTATTCCCTACTAAAATGTCGAGAAGCAGTAAATATTACCTATCAAAAAGCTCAAAAAGCTAAAGCAGCATTAGAAAACCGTCGCCAGTCAGAACAGCAACGTTTACAAAGAATAGATTTATTAGAATACCAAGTACAAGAATTAGATAAAGCTAATCTTACAGAACCTGAAGAATTAGAACAACTAACACAAGAAAGTCAACGTCTTAGTCATGCAGTTGAACTTCAACATCAAAGTTATCAAATATATCAAGCTTTATATCAAAATGAAGGTGATAATTTAGCAACAGCAGACCTTTTAGGAGAAGCAGAAACTATATTAAATGATATGGTAAACTACGACTCCACATTGCAACCTATATCAGAAATGATTAGTGAAGCTCTAGCTCAAGTTATTGAAGCTAGCCGACAAATCAGCAATTATGGCGAGCAATTAGAAGCCGATCCTCAAAGATTGGAAGATGTAGAAGCAAGAATTCAAGAACTTAAACAAATTTGTCGTAAGTATGGTCCGACCCTTGAAGAAGCTATTAATTATTATTATAAAATACAAGCAGAACTTAAAGAACTACTTGAAGGAGCAGAGTCTCTCGAAACACTAGAAAAAGCATATCAGGAAACTCAAAAAGAATTACAAAACAAATGTAGCAAACTTAGTTTACAACGTTATAATGCTGCGGCTAAATTAGAAACAAACTTGGTAGAGGAATTAAAGCCTCTGGCTATGGAGAAAGTGAAATTTCAGGTACAAATTACTTCTACTACTCCAACATCTACAGGTGCAGACCAACTTACATTCTGTTTTAGTTCTAATCCTGGTGAGCCACTACAACCTCTAAATTTAACTGCTTCTGGTGGAGAAATGAGTAGGTTTTTATTAGCATTGAAAGCTTGTTTTTCTCAAATTGAAGCATCAGGTACTCTCGTCTTTGATGAAATAGATGTAGGAGTTTCAGGAAGAGTAGCAGGAGCTATTTCAGAAAAACTACATCAACTTAGTCGCCAACATCAAGTTCTATGTGTAACTCACCAACCCATAGTTGCTGCAATGGCAGACCATCATTTTAATGTTAGTAAGCAGGTTGTTCAGGAAATGACTAATGTTGACTCAAACGATCAAAACTCTGAGGAGAGAACAATAGTTCGAGTGAAAACCTTGAATAATTATCAACGGCGAGAGGAACTAGCACAATTAGCTAGTGGAAGACCAGTTCAAGAAGCTATTGCTTTTGCAGAATCTCTTTTAACTCAAGCTGCAACTAAACGCAAGAAAAATTTGACTATTCCTATTTCTAGTTCCCGAGGTGAATAGTAATCGAAATCTATAAATAATGAATGGGTTATTCTTGTTTTTAAACTTTCCACTAAGAGGAACTTAGTTAGCTTCTTCCAGCATAAGCACTAATTTTAAAGTTTGACTAAATATGGGGTAAAGATTAGGAATTAATTTGCTACAACAAAACTAGAGAAAAAGTTGAAATTCATAGGTTTTTACTAGAATAGAATACATTAATTCTGCTTTTAAGCCAAATATTGTGTGTTATATCTCAATATAAAATAGTTTAACAGGCAATACCAGGAAGGAATTTGTGAAAGTTTAATCAATTAATGAAATTATCAATAAATGGCAATAAAAATAGCAAAATATTAGTAATTTACTTTAGATTAAAAGCAAAATAAATCTTGATAGATATAGTCATTTAAATTGAGGTTAATACGAGTGTTTATTGCCTGAAAAGGGTTTCATCCCAAAAAGTGTTCTATTCTTAAATTTAAGATGACTATATAATTAATTATTATTAACAATAACAAAAAAATTAATGCTAAGTATCTATAGCTACTTTTTGTGCCTAGTTTGAAGGTCAAATAAGAGGCCATTTTTTCAATTGTTAAAGATACTAAGAATAAATTATGGACAGAGGAGTGAAAAATAAATTATGTTAGAGTACACTACAACTATGAATATTTAAAAAGCTTTCTGTACTTAATATTAATTAACAAACAGAGGTAGAATTACCGAAAAACCTTGATATTGCACACAATAAAGAGTATCCAATATTTAATTAAAGCATTATGACATCTGCATCTCCAAATCACATAGCAACAGAGTACACCACAATCCCAATAGAGGATGTGGAAGTTATAGAGGGTAGCAGCCATCAGGTGTGTCACCCTCAAGATAATTCTGCTTCTAAAAATCCTGACATCAATAGCAGTAATGGAGATAATCCCAAAAGTAAGTCAACAGTTAACGAAAGTAGTGCATTAGTTCATCCTGGCTCTGGGGCTAATTTCTCAGAATTTCTGGCTCCCTTAACAAAAGATACTTTTGTCGGAGTTGTTAAAGATGTAGAAGAAAAGCTCAAGACAGTTAATCAAACTCTTGGGATGCTTAACAATTTGTTAGAGGCTCAAGGATTTGATGCCATTCTACATGAAATGTTACGTTCAATTACTCTGAAAACAGGAGAATTATTGAACGCAGACCGAACAACAATTTGGTTATTAGATGAAGAAAAAAATGAACTTTGGTCAACAGTCGCTCAAGGAGCTAATGGAAAACCATTAGAGTTAAGAATTCCAGCAAATGTGGGAATAGCTGGAGAATCAGCTCAAGGTAAAAAAGTTATCAATATTCCTTACGACTTCTATGATGATCCCCGTTCAGCTTCAGCGAAAAAATTCGATAAACAAAACGGATATCGAACCTACAGTATGGTAGTAATGCCATTATTGCAAGAAGAAACTGGGGATTTAATTGCAGTTGTCCAACTTCTAAATAAGTTCAAACTAGATGCAGAACAATATGAACTTTTAGAAGAAAAAATAGATATCAATGGGTTTACTGAAGAAGATGAAAGAGTATTTCGTGAATTTGCTCCTTCTATTAGTCTGATACTAGAATCTTCTAAGTCATTTTATGCAGCTACCCAAAGACAAAGGGCAGCAGAAGCTTTAATGAAAGCTGTGGACTCTCTTAGCAAAAGCAGCCTAGACTTAGAAGATACTCTGAAAAAAGTCATGGATCAGGCCAAGGAACTGATGAATGCAGACCGCAGTACCCTATGGCTCATAGATAACGATAACAATCAACTCTGGACAAAAATTCCGATTGATGGTAAGTTAATTGAAATTAGAATAGCTAAAGATAAAGGTTTTGCTGGTATGGTTGCCACATCTGGGGAACCGCTACTAATTCCTTTCGACGTATATAAAGATTCTCGTTCACTTACAGCCAAAGAAACAGACGAAAAAACAGGTTATCGTACTTGCAGTCTATTATGTATGCCTGTCTTTAATGCTGATAATGAATTAATTGGTGTGACTCAGTTAATTAATAAAAAGAAACAAGGAGAATATCCAGCCTATAATCCTGCAGATTGGCCGAATGCACCAGAACAATGGAAAGCAAGTTTTAATCGTAATGACTTAGAGTTTATGAGGGCTTTTAACATCCAAGCAGGCGTAGCCCTTCAAAACGCTAAGTTATTTGATACAGTTAAACAAGAACAACAAAGGCAAAGGGATATTCTACGCAGCCTCACTAATGGCGTAATCTCTACTGATAAAAAAGGCAAAGTCATTGCCACAAATGAAAGTGCTAGACATTTACTAGGAATTGGTGAAACAGATATATTAGCAGGTAAATCTGTAAAAAATTTGGTCTCCCTGAAGGAAGGTGAATTTTCTAAATGGTTAGATATAGCTCTCTGTCCTAATGAGAGTAAAGAGTACCAGCAGTATTATCCAGATCAGACTTTGTTGCCTCAAGGAGATTTAGAACCTCAAAGTATTAATTTGTCAATTAACTCAATGGTTGATGTCTTGGAACCGGATAAGGTGAATGGCGTTTTGGTGGTGATGGAGGACATCTCTGGAGAAAAGCAAGTTAAAAATTTAATGTATCGTTACATGACACCAGAAGTTGCAGAACAATTATTAGCAAGTGGTGACACTGGTTTAGGAGGTAAACGTCAACAAGTTTCTGTACTTTTCAGTGATATTCGTAGCTACACTACTTTGACAGAAAGCATGAGCGCTGAACAAGTTGTCAGTATGCTAAACGATTATTTTGAAGAGATGGTAGATGCTGTCTTCAAATACAAAGGCACTCTCGATAAATATATAGGAGATGCGTTAATGGCAGTATTTGGATCCCCAGCTCCATTAGTAGACCATCCTTTGTGTGCTATGCAAGCCGGCGTAGAAATGCGTCAACGCTTGCAGGTGTATAATGAAGACCGTGTAGCCAAGAATAAAAAGGCCATCAGTATTGGCATGGGGATTCACTCAGATGAAGTAGTTAGTGGTAATATTGGCTCTAGTAAACGTATGGAGCTAACTTCTATTGGAGATGGTGTTAACTTAGCCTCTCGCCTTGAAGGTACAAGTAAACAGTATGGTACAGATTTAGTCATCAGTGATAATACTTATCAGCCTTACAAAGAATTGCTTTGGGTTCGGGAATTGGACTTGATTACTGTGAAGGGAAAAAGTAAACCTGTTAGAATATATGAACTTTTAGGTTTTAAGGAAGGCAATCTGAAGCAAGAATTGACTGATAAACAACATCAGATTGTTGGACATTATCATCAAGGACGGGAGTATTATTTAAACCCATCTAAAGAAAAAAATTTAACAGATGATTCTATTAAGGAAGCTTTTGCACTAGCTGAAGCTGAATTTAAAGAAGTTCTGAAGATTGACCCAAATAACAAAGCAGCTAAGTTACACGTTGGTCGTTGTCAGCTATTTCAGGCCGAACTTCCTCCACAAGATTGGGATGGAGTCTGGAAGTTAACTGAAAAGTAAAAATTTCTCTCTCAAAAGAATGTTAGTTCTCATATTTTGAAACAAACTAGCTCTAGTTATGAATAATTTAAATTACCACTACTCAGATACTGAGTGGGTAGACAAGGTTCATCAATTATTGGTTGAGATTGCCCGTGCTTCTGTTTCCGATAAACCTAAGCTACCAGAAGATGTTGCTGAAAGGGCTCTACCACTGGCAAACAAAGCAAAAATTATCCAAGAAAAAGCTGATAGCCTAATTATTCCTTCAGATTCTCTAGAATGGGTAGAAAAAGTGCGTCAACTATTATTGGATTTATCTCGTGCTTCTTTGGCAGATATACCCAGACTACCTGTAAGTATAGGTCAAAGATCCCTGGTATTAGCAAAAACAGCTCAAAGTATAAAAGACAAAGTTGCGGAAAAAAAATCGTAGTTGTCAATAATCAAGGTTTAAAGTTTAGGTGAACTTAAAAACAGCATCTATAATAGAACTTGTATTACAACTAACAATTTTAAGTTTTTTAGAAATTTCCTGAATATGGAATCAGATAGTCAACCTCCTAGTTACTCAGATGATAAACCTCCTCAATGGATTGCAAATATTTTGGGAACGGCAATCGCTGTATTAACTTTGGCATTACCTTTATTAGCTATTGCTCGTTATTCTTATAGTAATATCAATGTAATTCCTCAAGCGTCTTATGAATTTTCTGGGTATGAATGATTTCTGAGTAAATTTCTAAGAACTTTAGTTTCAATTTCTATCTTACTTTAGCTTCTAAGATTACTCTAACTCAACCTGCTTACTTAGAGATTAAATCAATTTGCTTGATACTCTTTTTCTTCAAAAGATTAAGAGTTGAACCAGACTATAATACCAAGCGTGATAAATGTTTGTTACAGATGGTACGGAGGTTGTATACAATTTCCGTACATACGAGGGAAGGCCAAAGTTGGC
The DNA here is from genome assembly GCF_050015975.1 of Dapis purpurea BLCC-M126. NCBI lineage: Bacteria > Bacillati > Cyanobacteriota > Cyanophyceae > Oscillatoriales > Microcoleaceae > Dapis > Dapis purpurea. The sequence goes on from NZ_JBNHER010000100.1 coordinate 16,142, forward strand.
AGAAGGGATAACTATTGGATAAAAAAAGGGAAAAATTATATATATAGCTTTCTCAAATAAATTCTAAAAGCTCTTTTTAACTACTCTTTCCAAGATACACTTTTTTGTAGCATTCTTTTTTCAAAGTGTATAATAGGGGAAGGGATGCTAAAGCAATTTTTATTTCCTCTTTGAAATTGGTATAACCAGACATTCTGCACATCAATTTGTAGCATTAGAAAAAGTAGTACAAAAAACTGGAAATATTAAAGTATTTATATTCTGTAAATTGTATCTTTATTGACCTTACTAAAAGTTAAATCATCCGGAAAATATTAAGCATAAATACTGGATTTATGCGAACAATTGAGAATAGGCTTTTCTCCTGACAAATAGCATTAATTGAACTTAAAACAAACAACCTAATATTAACTCTGCTTAATTAAACATAATAAAAATGTGCTGATCATAGACTGTTTGTCAAATAAGTATTAAGAGAGCAAAGAAGTGACTAAAATATAAAAGCGATAATACTTCAAGGGATTGAAATTTGGTAGATAGATAAGTATTCAGTACATATATTCCTAGATTTTTAACCGACAAATATTTGTCTTGATTTCTCCCTGCTTATTCCCTGTCCCCTATCTCCTTTTTATATTTCCTGATACATTCAATCTCTCATACAATTTAATTGTTTGTCGGGAAATGTAGATGTAGTTCAATATACATTCAATCTCTCATACAATTTAATTGTTTGTCGGGAAATGTAGATGTAGTTCAATAGACTGCTAAGGTGAACTGATATTCTTTTACCCATAATTTTAATTCTTGGGAATTTTTTAATGCTAATTCCTCCTTTAAAGTTAATGAAGCTAATAGCTGAGGTACGCCAGTTATTCAGCAAGAGGGTAGCTGACGGCTATTTGTACACCATTCCGCAGGAAATGCTTACCTTATTCTTAAAAATTACTTTGATCAAAAATATTATTATTTAAAATAGCCAACAAATCCTCAGTACTAGCATTATGATCTAGAAAAGAAAACAAATGTTTATAACAAAGCCTACCTTGTTTATCTAATACAAATTGCCCTGGTAAAGGTGCCCCCAAAGCTTGACCAACCTTGTAATTTTTAAACACCTGACAGCTAGAATCACTAAGTAAAGGCATCTTTAAACCTAAGTCTCTAACAACAATCTTACTTTGCTCCTCATCCGTACTGGTAATCATCAATAATTCTACTCCCTGTTCTAAAAACTTTTGATAATTATTGTTTAAAGCCAAGATATGGGGGAAACAAAATGGGCAATACTGCTTTTCAGTAAAGATACGAGTCAAGGCAACTATGATAGGAGTTACTCCCCAATAGTTTGATAATCTAACTAATTTTCCATTTGTAATATCTGGTAATTCAAAATCTGGCGTTCTTTTTCCATCCTCCAAGCCATTAATAGCTGGAATAGGTAATAAATTTTGAAAAAAACGTTGATTTAGTAAACCCCTAAAGTCATAAGAACTTAGCATGATCAGAATTAATTAAAACTCAAAAGTTAAAACCTTAATTTGTTGAAATATATTTTATAATATTTACAAATCAAACAACTTGGGTAAAATAGTCTCAGCGATAGTGTTATAGTGAATACTTGATCAAAATTCCGAGATAGTTGATCAACTGGCTCAAAAAATTTATTCAATAGCAGCAAAAAATTCTTTCGATTTAATTGGATCGGGATTCATAGTTTTATCCCCGGGTTTCCAACCCACAGGGCAAACTTCATCTGGGTGAACCTGTACATATTGAATAGCTTGTAGAGTGCGGAGAGTTTCATCCACATTGCGGCCAAAAGCAAAATTATTAATCGTTGCGTGCTGGATAATACCTTCTCTATCAATAATAAATAATCCCCGCAAAGCAATACCAGCTTCAGGATCTAAAACATTGTAGGCCAAACTAATTTCTTTCTTAATATCAGATAATAGCGGATAATTAAGGTCTCCAATACCACCAGACTTACGATCTGTTTGAATCCAAGCTAGATGTGAAAATTCACTGTCCACTGAAACTCCTAAAATTTCAGTATTAAGTGACTCAAATTCTTTGTAGCGATCGTTAAAGGCCGTAATTTCTGTTGGGCAAACGAAGGTAAAATCCAGGGGATAGAAAAATAAGACTAAATACTTGCCACGATAATCAGACAGTTTAATTGTCTCGAATTCCTGATCTACTACAGCTGTAGCAGTAAAATCTGGAGCTTCTTGGCCCACACGCAGACATTCGTCTGTCATGATTTAATTCTCCTTATGAAAATAAGTTGATAAATTCTTTACTATAAGCTGTCCTCAATATAATATTTGTAGGAGCTTCCAGTTTTAACTACTAATACTTCCATCAACAAGCTAATATTAGTGCAGAATTTAACCTAATCAATCGAGTTGATTAGTCATCAGTTAACTGTTTGAATTATCAATGTTTTAATCATAATATCATCTAAGTTTTCTTTGAAGGAAGCTGCCATCAAAGTTTTGACACTATACAAATGAACTACTCCGGCTCATAGGAGGACGTAGTTTACACTACTACCTACCTATTTAGTGTTGATGACATTTCCTTGCCACCATTTGCTTCATGCTTCCGCAATCAGTAGGGATAGCAGATTTTGGATCTAAAGTAAATCATACTTGAGGTAGATTGATAGATATCTCTTTCTAGATGGTACTTGTTACTGCAATCTGCAATTTCTTTACTTTGGAGTATGTTATTACCGACTTGTTGCCAAGCCCCTATCGGGGTAAATATAGCAATCCTCACGAGTTTGCGGATCTGTTACAGATATGCCTGGCTATAGCGATTTTAGCCTGCTAAGTGCCTCTCATGGAAACACTGGCATTGAGGCAGTGAGACGAACCGCTATAATGCCCTGTCATGCTTCACAGAAAACGGGGATAATCGTGTATTAATTTTATTTTCTATTGACGATCTCCGCGCTAAAGGGACAGAGATTCTTGCACAGAATTAGTCCAAAGCCTAACTCTGATGATCATCATCAAGATGCCTCTAGTGTTAGATGGATAAATCACTACTTTAGCTATAATAAAGAGCCAATAACAACATAATTATAAAAACACAGTACCTGTATCTTATATGTATATATGGCTGTAATTTTACTGTACAGGAAAATAATCATATCAATAACCCCTGGAATTAATATATTTTGACTTTAGTCCTGGGATTAATCAACTCAAATATAAAAATTACAAACTGTATATAGATATGGCTCAGGCGGGATTTGAACCTGCGACCTTGGGCTTATGAGTCCCCTGCTCTAACCTCTGAGCTACTGAGCCTAACTAATTTTTTAGCCATTTATAATAGTAGCATACTCTACTATGGTTTCGTCAAGTATTTAGGTTTTGTTCTTGCATACTAGATTAAACTCAAGGCCAAACTTTGTTTGTATGTCAATTGCGATTCCTATGGCTGGAAATGGGAATGATATCAAATCCGGTAGCATTGGTATAATTAGATAGTTAATTAGGAGTCAAGATTTAGGAATCAAGAGAATTTAGAAAGATTTGCTGATTGCTGAAGATTAAACATTTTTTTATACCAAATTAAGCGGATTTGATATGATTCAAATAATCTAATTATAAGCCATTCCAGAAGGCAGATAAGCCATTGGGTTAACTGCTCCGTTGCCCTTGGGATGGATTTCAAAGTGTAAATGTGGTCCAGTACTACGTCCGGTGCTACCCATTTTAGCAATCAGCTCACCCTGAGACACTTTTTGACCTTCTCTAACCAAAATTTGGCTGTTATGAGCATAAACTGTCAGACTACCATTAGGGTGCTGAATTTCTACTAGATTACCGTAACCCCCACTATTCCAGTCAGCATAAGTAACAATACCAGGGGCTGCTGCAACAATGGGAGTACCAGTTGGTGCAGCTATATCAATACCTCTGTGCATTCTTCCCCATCGCCAACCATAACCTGATGTCAGAGCTCCTCTCGCAGGCCAGCTATACCCTGTAAATTGCATTGATCCACCAGGTAAATAGGTATCAGCTTGACCTAAAGGTGGCAAATCTGGAGAAACCATTTTTCCGATTGAAGGGTTGCTTAGAATCTCATCGGCATTACCTCCTATCGGTGCTGCAGCCATGAGTGATGAGTCTTGAGATTCTTGAATATCTACGACAGGTAGTTCTTTCACAGCCGTAGCAGGATTTCTCCTTGGACGATTAGTTTCTATCTCTTCAGACCATTGTCTAGTTTGGGAGCTGCTAATTTCTACCTGATAAGTTTGCTGTAAGTATCTATTATTGTTGTCTGTAGTATTTTTGTCTGTAGGAATTTGATGATTAAGAGATAGGTTATTTTCTGAAGATAGTTGTTCAGGTGCTGGAATAGTTGTTGATTTTGAATGAGTAAGCTGAGATTCTTCAAAATCTTTTTGAGCATTATATTCTTGTCGTAGTCTAGTAATTTCTGACCTTAAACGATTGGCATAAGGATTTTCTTGATGATCTCTTTCAGCTACTGGTAATGATTCACTCTCTTTTGTCTCACTAGCAATGTCTGTTCGTTGAACAGGTTGGTTATTACTAAAATGGACTTGATTTTCTAACTCCACAGCACCATTTGGCCTAGATACCTTTGATTCTAGATGATTAGGCCATACTTTCCCATTAATTAAGGGCGTTTTGGGGCTATCTGTAGCAACGGATTGTGTTGAAGTTATAAATTCTTTTGATTTGTGATTTATTTGGTCTTCTCTATGAGCTGTATCTTGAGACCAAGAAACAAGCTCTAAACTACCTGTTGTTGAGACTTCAGGTGCAGCGATATTAGGTCTACTATATGATGAATAGTAAGATTTTTTAATAGGTATCTTGACTTCTGGAAAATCAGATTGATTGTTTGTAGTTCCCAGAGAAGGTTGATTTAATTCTTCTTGTCCAAAAGAATATGATTCTAGGTCAGTAGAATGGTCAGTTGTAGAACTTGCTAAGGTTAAGGATGAAGAAGATGGTTGCTGAGGAATTTTTAGTAATTTCGCAGCTTCAATTACATTTGGATCTTTGATTTGATTAATTTTAGCCAATGCTCCTACAGATACATTGTGCTGGCCAGCAATTAAACTGAGTGTGTCCCCAACGCGTACTTTGTACACCAATGAAACTGGTGTAGATGTCATCTCTGAATCAATAACTACTGCCCCTTCTAGTTTTGTCTGTTTGGTCTTGATCGACTCTTGAGAAATATCTACTTCGTGATCGGTTATTTCTCTACCAGCAGAGTTATTATCTATTTTTTTAGGGGTAGCTATTTGTAGCTTTGGTTCTGCAACAACTAAATTTTCTGATTTCTGATATACATTTTCTGGAAATTTCTTTTTTGATGAATCAAAAGACTTTCCTACAGACTCAGAAACAGACTCCTCATACCTCCAATCCACCGAACTTTTTGCCGGGCGGTTTTTTTGTTTTTGAACAGGGTTAATTCCTGTTTTTAACTGCTCAATTAGCTGGCTATCACTACTGATAGTTTTCTTGACTTGTACTCTCCCTAACGATCCGAAAGGAGGCAAATCATTACTTTGTCCTTGATTCAGGTTTTTCTGTTTAAGTTCTACAGGCACAAAGGATTGATGTCCTGATTTTTGTACTGAAGGCAAAACAGTTTCAGGTTTAGTTATCCCTACTTCAGAATCAATTTTTTCTGCAGGCTTTACATAACCTTGAGTCAATTTTTGTAGTAGTAGACCTTTATGTCTATTAACTCCAGTAACATTTACTTCTGGAATTGTTACTGCAGAAGAATATGGTTGATTTGTATCTACTTGAGGGAGTTCTACTGCTAATGCACGATCACCTTCCCCAGGAAAGAGAATACCTGATGCACCCATTGTAGTTGAGATAGCAGCAAGTCCGATCATTGCAGCAGAAGAACAAGCCTTACTACTACCTAAATTTATTTGTTTCGTATGTTCAACATTTGCTTCTGTGTCAAGTTCACAGTTAGCAATAGACTTACTCTTATTTGGAAATGTTCGTTTCACAGAACGACCTCCTATTCACAAGCGTTTAACTGTCCTGAACTTTAATTTTGTCAATGATCCAGGTCACTTAGTATTAGAGATCCAGATCACTTTAAATCATCAGGCTTAGGCTAGGTTATCTTGCTTTGATAAAAAAAGCAAGGATAATTTTAACTTAATTTTGATGTAATGACCAAAATCAAAGAAAATAATTAACTTTTGACAAACTAATATAGAGCAATATCCTTGTCCCTAGTTTGCTATTGCCCTATTTTCAATTAGCAATTAGTCCAGTTATATTTTTCTTTTCTTTAGTCCTGTAGTAAATACCCTCTAGGTTCAGAGGAGGATTTCAGGAGGAAATATAATCTAAATTTTGGTATACAACAACTTGTTGTTCTTGGCAATTGACACAGTTATAGAAATTTCTTATGGGTATAGACTGGAGTTGATATAGCAGTCCTCAGCACGGTTGTGTCGAAAATATCTGCATAATTAATTAAATGGGCAATGAGCATTACGGAGAAAAGTTTCACACTTTTTATCTCTAGGGATATAGGAACACTATTTGATTTTTTGCTAGTCTTTTGATACTAAGTATAAAAGTAGCTAAAACAATCCATCTCATCTCTACTTCTTTAATTATCACAAGCTATACTTAATCTTGCCTAGAGTATTCCCTCGGTTATATATAAGTTTTTTTACTTCTATTTGTCTCAGTATTTCCTTGGTTTGAAAAAACATTCAACATTCAGGGATTAAATTACTAGATTGCACAATTAACTAAAAATATTAAAAACTTAGTCATACTGAACCGATAAACCCCTTTTTTTCGTAGATGTTGATTGTTAAAATCAAGGATTTATCGTAACAACTGAGTTTATTTGCATAAGTCCTAATGTTTAAAAATTGACTTCAACTCAATACTATTGAGATTCATCTTGAGATAACTTTAATTGTTAATCTGAGATTTTAATCTTTTCTTTGAGTAATAAAATGATGATTTTAGCTCAGATAACCTAGTTGACGCCTAGCTTCAAACAAACCCAAGGCAGCACTAACAGAAAGATTTAAACTACGAACCTTTGGTTGTGTCATTGGTATATAGAGAGTTGCATTACAATAATCTAGAAGATCTTGTGGTAGTCCATTAGTTTCGGAACCAAATAATAGCCAATCATCTGTTTGATATTGAAATTTGGTATAATTAAACTTGCCCCTTTTACTGAAGCCAATCATTCTTCCACCTCGATTCTGATGATAGATTTTAAAATCTTCGAGGTTATGATGATAGTTGAATTTGACATAAGGCCAGTAGTCTAAACCAGCCCTTTTTAAATAGCGATCGCTAATTTCAAAACCTAAAGGCCCTACTAAATGTAGTTCTGTATCAGTGGCAGCACAAGTACGAGCAACATTACCTGTATTTGGTGGAATTTGTGGATAGACTAGGACAATTTGAGGCATGAAATCAATCATATATTTTGACACCTATCAAATCATAGTGACTTAAAAGGTTTGATGAATATTATTACCCATATAATTTTTACTATATCTATATATACTTATAATGAATGAAAAAGGGAAGCCTCATAATTTTTGTCTCTTTAAAACTACTAGAGTAAGATATTGTATTTATTAATTTTGCCTTTAGTATAATTGTCTAATTCTTCAAGAAGCAAATTATGCTGAAATTAAAATCTCAAATAATCATGATTATTTGAATTTTCATTATTAGCTACACTAATTTATTTTGGGCTTGATTTACGTTTTTTTTTACCATTGGCAATCGCCGTAAGTAAATCACTCAAAAAAACTGATAAATTATTGCTATTTCATAGAAATAAATGCTAAAAAAAAGTCACCTTAGAGTCTAGGGGAAAATATTTTTTCAAGAGGTCTAATGTTTAATAAAAAATGCTCAATACACCATTATAGTTGTTAATTATCCATTCCTATATCAGCAGTTTAAATAAGAAGCATCAAATTAGTAAAGTTGACTGAGGTTTGCAAGAAGTTGGTTATGATATTCAAAATTTTAAGAGGTTTATGAAAATCAACCAGCTTTCCAGAGAGGAAGTAAAAAACATGAATTATGATAGGATACAACTCAGGTTATGCAACCATTGATTGACACAATTTATCTTCCAAGTCTTCTTCTTGTTGTGCCATCTCCTCAATTGCTGCTTTAATTACACTCCGAGTGTCAAAACTACTTTCATATTGCTTTAACCATTTTTGTGCTGTATTACCTTCACGAAGAACTTTTTTAATAGGTGAAAGAAAGCAACTAAAACCACGTTCTTTAGCATAAGGTAAAACCTGTTGATAGATTTCCTCAATCCAATTTCTAGCTAAAATAGTTCTACCATCTTCCCAATGGCGGACTTGAGCTTCGAGGCTATGATGAGCTACTGCAATTTCATTATTATCTGCTAAATTGACTAAATCCTCTGGACGGTTATTTGCTGGAAGGTTACTTTTTTCTAAAGGATCGAGACTAGGGTCATCAAACAATTGCCATAAACGAGCTTCTAAGAAAGCAACTAGGGCCAGTTGCATAACTGGGTTGTGTACAAAATCACAAATTCTTAATTCTAAACGATTAAGATTATATGGACGACGATCGCCGTTAGGGCGCACAGAGGACCATAGATGACGGACGTTCTGCATAATGCCTGATGCAATTTTATCCTCAGTCCATTTAATCAAATGACCATGACTTTCAAACAAAGGAACATAAGTCGGAGTTTTGGGAAAAGTAGCCCAACGAGTAGAGTGAAACCCTGTTACTTGACCATCGAGAAAAGGAGAAGAGGCACTGAGAGCCAAGTATAAAGGAGCTTCCATCCGAATTAAGCGAATAGCTCGCATTAGTAATTCTGGATCACTAATACCAACATTAATATGAATACTGGTTGTAACAACTGTCGTACCGTAGGTTTGTTCTATGTATGTGTGATATGGGTTGTTTGGGTCAGAACGATAAAAAAGATTACTATTCCCTAGAGATAAAGTACTTCCTGGAATTATAGTGTAATCTCCTAAAGTGCTTAAATAGTTTCTTAGTTTTAGTCTTGGCTTTACTAGAGCGCATAAAAGTCGATCGTAGCTACACAATGGTGCAGTAGTGTATTCTACATTTCTACTATCTGGCTCCCTGACAAACCCCTCTACATTGGCCACAATTTCCTCTGACAGGCCAAATATATTACCTTGGGGTGTGCCAGTGTACATTTCTACTTCAAATCCTTTTGATAGCAGCACGACAGGCTCCTGAGTCTGATTTATTTATATTTTTCATTTTATCGTGTATTTAACGCCTTTTTACCTTATGTTCTAGGGTTTAATTTTTTGTAAATTCAATCTAAAACAAGGGATAGGCAACGAAGAGGTAGATATTTTCTAATATATAAAAGAGGAATGAGATAAAAATATTCCTCTTGAGTTCTAACTTTTACAATTAGGCAGGGATTTACAGCCTTGGTAGTATTAAAGTTTGAAGATTTAGTTGATTAGCAGTTTCTAATTATTATTCTACAATTATTTTATTTCTGATTGCTTATTACTTAATTGCATTCTACTAAAATTAGAATTAATAATGAGGCGTTGCTGAATCTCAAATTTAGAAATGTGTCAAGAATTAAGAATTTAGAATTAAGAATTTAGAATTACCTCTCATTGAAAAGAAGAGGATTGACGAACAGGAAAATTTTTATTTATTATCCCCTTAAAAGGGGAGGCTTTAAACCACAATATTTCGGTCAACTTAGTATTCCAAATAATTTGTATTATTTGAGAGTTTACCGTTTCGCTGCGTAATATGAAAGGCGGAGCAAGTGCGAGAGCTATATCGCCCTTTTCTAGAATCATACCTTATACCAAACGTGATAAATGTTTGGTATCAATGGTAGAAATCAGAAATAAGGAAAGAGGAAAAAGGAAGAGTAAGTAAATCTTTAAAAAAAGAGGATAATGATAGAAATAAATTTATAAAACTAATTATATATGCTATTTTTAAACATCACTATATAGAGAGCTAGCTTTTTGTAGCATTCTTTTTTAAAAGTGGTATTAATTAACTATAGACTCAAATTCACCAGGAAAAATTCCTTCTTGCTCTTGCTGTTGGAAGATATAATCAAAGTCAAATCTTAAAGCTTTAACATGACGAGTTATTATGAAACCACATTTATTAACTTTCTCTGCAGTAAAAGTTTCTCTTACTAACTCTACTAATTTTTGAGGTGATATTTCAGGTATTTGCACATAATAATCTCTTTTAGCAAAAAATACACCTTTATCTTTAGGTACGATAATACTATTAACTTGATGGGCATACTGAATAGGCTTTATATATGTATTAATAAAATTTTCTTGATTTGTTTGGAGCCGAGCTAGTCTCTCATGTTGTAGCCAACTCATTGTAAATATAATTTTAATTAACTCAAATCCTAAGATATAGTTAAAAATTTGATTTCTTTCTTCTGTATTAATGACTAAATTTAAGGCAGACTCTAAATAATGTTTAGTTTGAGAACTTATATCTTGAGCAGCATGAATATAGTATAGTCTAATGTAGTTTCGGAGTACATATTCATTGATTTTTGTTTTGGCACGAAAGCGTTTCAGATATTTGTTAACCCTGTTAATTGTATCTATATCTTGCAACATTTTTACGGCTAAACCATCTGCTATGTAATCATCTAAGAATTCTGCTTGTTTCTCAGTAGAAGAAGCACACAGAATATAGGAAAATGATAAAACATAACGGCGTTGATCCCAAGGTAAGTTAGCTGCCCATTTTTTAACTTCTTGAGGGAGTTTTTCAAAGATACTATCTTCTTGATGAGGATCAAATAATATGTTTTGAGACTTATCTTTGTGATTAGTCATTACTATTTTTTTGATTTAGTTATAGATGTCTTTACAATATTCTCTATTCGTTTTTGTGGCGAGAATCACATATAAATGATGTTATTGTCACTAATGATAGTAGATTTTAATCACAGGCAAGTTGAGATAAAATTATATAAAATAATGTCTGATGATTCCTAAGTACAAATAGTATATATATTGACAATTATATCTGTTTGAAAAGAATATTAGGGGCAATAACTATATGATAATTCAATCTAAGGGACTATATTTTTTTACTTTATGATTAATACTGAATATAATGAGTATATAATGTTACACTAAATCCAGCAAATCTGTCAAGAGTGAATACCTGATAAATGGACAACTAAATATTATTATCAAAATTAGATTTTAGATATGTTCTAATTATCGACATAATTTATCGCTTAAATATAGGTAATAAAATTGAAAATAGACTCCATATAATAAATTTATGAAGTGCTACATAAACTATAACTAAGTTATCAGATGCCAGGTTTTTCATTTCTCTAATTATTCTTGTTTTACTTTCAAGGTTACTTACTTTACTTAACCTGGAATAAGAAATGCTATATTAGTATTAATAACTATAAATGTTTTTAGTTAAATAAAATTGAAACTGAATTAACTAATAACCTAAATGAAAAATATACTCGCAATCACAATAAATTGCAATAAGAAAATATTGATGTGATGTTCAGTTAAGAAGAAAAATTACTGATGTATGCTTTCTCGGTTGGATTAGGTAAAAAAATTATGATTTTAGGGAATAACTTAACTGGGGAAAAAAATAAATTTTATAGATATAACCTATCTAAAAAACTTGCTTATGTATTTATATAATTGAATTACATATGGCTAGATTAAGCATAAGGGTTATAAAATTTTTCACTTTTCTGAGGTAATTTATCTTTATTTATCTAATAATAGCTTGAGATTCAGTTTTCGATGACTATAAATATTAAAAGTAAGCATTCGAGTAAATCGCATTTCCTCTATAAGAAGCTAGCTGATAGCTGTTTGGCCAGCATTCTCCAGGAAATGATGCTTACTTAATTAAAGAAAAGTAAGGGTGAAACTTGAAACAAATTGATGAGCTATTAACGAGAATAACTCAGTACTATAAATGTATAGACTTGATCAGAGGGAAAAAATGAGTTTAGATAATCTGTTTATGATGGTAAATAAAAGTAAGTATAAGTTCAAAATAAAAGTCAATTGAAATTAGGAGACTGCAGATGTTTAACTCTACTGAACTTCTGATTGATGCTTTCATAAAACAGCTAATTGATGGCTATCGCCATACTTATGGTGGATATAAATCAGATTATGCTGATATTATAGCCTGGGCGGCTGGGATGGCATTAGAAAGCATTGCTAATGGTGATGCCCTTTATCACAATGTAGAACATACTATTCTTGTAACTTTAGTGGGACAAGAAGTTTTACGAGGGAAGCATATCCGTGAAGGTGGGGTATCTTGCGAAGATTGGTTACACTACCACATATCCCTACTTTGTCACGATATTGGGTATGTTAAAGGTGTATGTCGTCAAGATCGAGGGGATTTAAGGTTGTATGCTACAGGGGTAGATAACATGAAAGTATCTCTACCAAGAGGTGCTACAGATGCTAGTCTTACTCCGTATCATGTTGACCGAGGTAAGCTATTTATTGACGAACGCTTTGGAGGTCATAAGTTAATTGACGCAGAAATAATTAAGCGTAATATAGAATTGACTCGTTTCCCTGTACCAGCAGATAAGGATCATCAGGATAAGGAAAATTATCCTGGTCTAGTTAGGGCTGCAGATTTAATTGGTCAATTGAGTGACCCCCGCTATTTACAAAAAATTAGTGCCCTTTTCTATGAATTTGAGGAAACAGGCCAGAATAAAATATTAGGATACCATAATCCAGGTGATTTACGTCAGGGTTATCCTAAGTTTTACTGGAATGTAGTTTATAGCTATATTAGGGATGCGATCACTTATTTGAATTTGACCCAACAGGGAAAACAAATTGTAGCTAATTTAAGTGCTAATGTGTTCAGGGTTGAACATGATGATGCTATACCAGAAGCAGCATTTGTCAGCTAGATTATATATTGAAACAAAATAAATTCTCATTAGAGAAACCGGGTTGATATCTCAGCGAAAGATGGGAAACCCGGTTTTTTTTGATGATTTCCTGAAAGTAGAAATTCAAATTTGATTATCTTATACCAAATCTATCTTCGTGAGAAGGTATTTTTAAAAGTTAAAGCTGTTGCTACATAAGCTATTAGGCTATGGAATAAACCTGCTTTTATACCCGAATCTAGTATTATATCAGAACTATTGCTTAATTTATCTAAAGCGATCGCTACTCACTTATGCACGGTAACCTCTTCATTTTCAAGTCGTGCTACTAGAACACCGATGACAATTTCGGACTCTTTACCTATTATTAACCTATTTGGGATAGGTAGAGAGGTGAGAAGGTGGGTATCCTATTAGGCTTCATCAAAAGAGGTATTTAGAGTAGATATATGAAGATTTGATGAAGTAGAATCAAAACTCTTGTCATAAATATAGACATTAAGTTATCTTTTTAGCCATCAGGGTTAAGTAAATTCTGGCAATCTAAAATATGATGTGATCCTAAATACATAATCCTGTTCATTAACCATCCTAAAAAATAACAAGATTTAGACTTAAACCAAGAAATAGGAAAGTCTGTCAAAGAGTTTTCGTTCTGAATTTCTAGGTAAATTTAGGATAACTAAATTTAACCAATCATATAAAAACAAATTTTCAAATAAAAAAGACAAAACTGCACAACTATATGTATATATGTAGTTGTAGTTAAAAAAATATATATCTCGCAGAAAGGCCATAGCTGTAAACAAATAACTATAAACCTATGTTGTCTAATCACTTAAACTCCAAAGTCACAAAGAGTAAGTCAAGTGTACACGGCAACTGCTTGACATCTTTTCAGCGTAAACTCTTAGAAAAAAATCTAGATGATGAGTTGCCGTGGCAATATCGCCAGAGAATAAAAATCATGCTGCTAGCAGATGAAGGCAAAACTCAGAGCCAAATTTGTAAAGCTATTGGTTGTTCTCTAGCTACAGCTAGACATTGGATGCTTGTCGCTAAGTCTGGTCAAGCTCACCAATGGAATAATCATCCTATAGGTCGTCCCCAAGAGGTTAATGAACAATATTTAGAAAGGTTGAAACAGCTAGTAACTAATAGTCCCAAGGAATTTGGTTATGCCTTCCAGCGGTGGACTGCTAATTGGTTAAGTAAACATCTAGCAAAAGAATTTGGCATTGAGTTAAGCGATCGCCATATTAACCGCTTACTCAAACAAATGGGTTTATCGACAAAACCAAAGCCACCGAAGGCGAAAGAAATTGCTGGTCAAGATATTAATGGAAAAAACATTGTAATTCGAGACCTTAGCTCTGACCTAAATCTTAACCCATCCCTGGGAACATTAAGTTTCAACAGTTTCAACAACAAAGCCCTAAATATTTAGTAAATAAAATTTTGAGTTATGGTTCAAAATGCACCCACTCCTGCTTTGACTCAGGGGCAGCTCACTGATGTCTTAGGATATTCCCTGTCAGAAAAAAAAATAGAAAATTGCCTGAAAACATTAGAATATTTGACACCGAAAGTTGGTCAGTTTTGGCAAGCAGAGGGAGGAGAGTCAGGCATCTATATTATTATTGCAGGCAAAGTTAGACTACTAGATGAGGCTGGTGAATTAATTACCACTTTAAATGCAGGAGTAACATTTGGCGAATGTACCTTATTTCCCAATGCTGACTTTCTACCTTACTCAGCCAGAGCATCGGTAAATTTGAAACTTTGCTATTTGTCGGGAAAAACTCTGACCCCACTCATAGAAGAATATCCTCAAATTCGAGAACATCTTTACGCAGTTGCTCAAAAGCAAAATTCCTTACAAGTCAAATCAGATAACCTACCAATTCCTCTAGGGCAAACTTCTCAATTATCTGTCACCTCGACTGATAATTTCCCAACTACTGTCAAATTTGAGAATAGACAAACTGAAGATATTGCCCAGAAAAAGATTAGAAAAGCCTACTTTCCTAGCCCCAGTCAAAGAGTAGGTCATCTACTACAGCGAATTACCAGGCGTTATCCATTTTTTGCCCAACAAAGTGCCTCAGACTGTGGTGCTGCTAGTTTAGTTATGGTGGCTCGTTATTGGGGGAAGCGTTTTAGCGTTAACCGAGTTCGAGATATTGCGAATGTAGACCGTAACGGTGCTTCATTGAGGGGGTTATCAGCAGCAGCAGAAAGTATTGGGTTTGCCACCAGACCAGTTAGAGCAAGTCTTGACCAACTTGGCAAACAAAAATTACCTGCTATTGTTCATTGGGAAGGTAAGCATTATGTCGTAGTTTATGAAGTAGGCAGAAAGCACGTTGTTGTAGCAGACCCTGCTATTGGTCAACGCATCCTCACCCACAGAGAATTTAAAGATAGTTGGACAGGTTATGCTTTGCTCCTCCAACCTACTGCTTTGATCAAAGAAGCGAAAGAAACGGTTACTCCATTCTGGCAATTTTTTGAATTAATCAAACCTCATGGGGGGGTACTACTAGAAGTATTTATTGCTTCGGTCATCATTCAAATTTTTGGACTTATTACTCCATTATTTACCCAACTATTATTAGATCGGGTAGTAGTGCAGGGTAGCACCCTAACATTAACTGCTGTAGGCTTGGGGTTGATTATTTTTGGTTTATTCCGAGTAGCAATGATGGGGTTACGACAATATCTGCTTGACCATACAGCAAATAAAGTTCACGTCTCATTAATTGTTGGATTTATACGCCACACATTCCGTTTGCCTTTGAGCTTTTTTGAGTCTCGTTATGTGGGGGATATTATTTCCCGTGTTCAGGAAAACCAGAAAATTCAACGCTTTTTAACAGGAGAAGCACTGTCAATTTTATTAGATTTGTTGACAGTGTTTATTTATCTCGGACTAATGTTCTGGTATAGTTGGAAAATGGCTTTACTGGCGTTAGTTATTGTACCACCGTTTGTAATTTTAGCCCTAATTGCTACCCCTTTCTTACGAAGAATTTCCAGGGAAATTTTTGGAGCATTAGCAGAGGAGAATAGTTATTTAATTGAATCCCTTTCTGGTGTCCGTACTGTTAAATCAATGGCAGTGGAGCAAACTGTGCGCTGGCGATGGGAAGAATTTCTGAACAAGTCTGTCAGAAAAAACTTTTCTGGACAAATTATTGGTAACCGACTGCAAATATTTAGTTCTGGGATAGAATCTTTAGTTACTACAGGTTTACTGTGGTTTGGTGCCTGGTTAGTCATTCAAGGAGAATTGACTATTGGGCAGTTAGTTGCTTTTAATATGTTAATTGGTAATGTAATTACGCCTTTCCAACGATTGACTGCACTATGGAATCAAGTTCAGGAAGTAATTATTGCTATAGAAAGAATCAATGACGTAATTGATACTGAACCGGAAGAAGATTTACAACATCAGGTGCGACAGTCGGTTATGGGATTGTGCGGTCATATTCGGTTTGATAATGTGACTTTCCGTTATCATCCAGAGAGTGATATTAATGTACTGGAAAATCTGAGTTTTGAGGTCAAACCAGGACAAACAGTGGCATTAGTAGGACGGAGTGGTTCCGGAAAAACGACTATTTCTAAGTTAGTTTTGGGGCTTTATCCTGCCACTGATGGCAAAATTTTGATTGATGATCAAGATATAACAACTCTATCATTACCTTCGCTACGTCAGCATATTGGCGTAGTTGACCAGGATACTTTTTTATTTGGCGGTACCATTCGAGAAAATTTGAGTATTGCTCACCCCTCAGCAAGTTTGACAGAAATTATACAAGCAGCAAAATTAGCTGGAGCAGATGATTTTATTAAAAAGTTGCCCATGGGTTATGAAACTCAAATTGGTGAAGGGGGAGGAATGTTATCTGGAGGGCAAAGGCAAAGATTAGCGATCGCTCGTGCTTTGTTAGGAAATCCTCAGTTATTGGTTTTGGATGAAGCAACCTCTCATTTAGATGCTGAGTCAGAGCGAATTATTCAGACAAATTTTAATCAAATACTGAAAGATAGAACCACATTAATTATTGCTCACCGTTTATCTACCGTGCGTCAAGCGGATTTAATTTTGGTATTAGATAAAGGGGTATTAATTGAGCAAGGAAAACATGAAGAGTTAATGGCAAAACGAGGTCATTACTATTATTTGAATCAGCAACAATTAAGTGTGGCTGCTTAAAGTATTAGTAGTTATGTGACACGCCTAAAATGTGACAATAGTAGGGGCGGCTTCCGCATTAAGTTAATGGCGTTACAAACTATTGAGATAAACCCACCCCATAAAACATAACGTAACATTTTGGCTGTCTGTCTAGTAGTCTGTCATAGTAGGAGCATCTTGTTCCTTTGGGAAGCAAATAAATTTATCCGAGCAAAAAAAAATAATCAGGAATAAATTAAATTATGCCTCAACTAAATTCACCAGAAATAATCAAATCTAATGGTCATAAAAAATTGGATACTGATCTAGTTACATTAGAAAAAAATACTCTTAGTTATCGTCTAACAACTGAAAGTTTATTAACTGAAACTAGAGAAAAATCTAGTGCTGACTGGTCTTATGCTACTAAAGAATTACTAGATGCTTTACCTCAAAGATGGACGCGAGGACTTCTATATTTTCTCGTGTTATTTGTGACAATTGTATTGCCTTGGTCAATGCTGGCAAAAGTAGATGAAACAGGTGTTGCTAGAGGTAGATTAGAACCACAAAAAGGTACTTTAAAACAGGAAGTTGATTTTGCAGAGACAGTCAAAAAAGTTCATATAGAAGAAGGAGATACAGTCAAAGCGGGAGATATTTTAATTGAGTTTGACTCCAGACAAATTCAAGATAGACTCCAGCAACTTCAGATTAAATTAGAAGGGGAAAATAATCGCCTGACACAATTAGAAAAACAAAAAGGGCAATTAGAAATAGAACTTCAGACTCAGCAACGACAAAATCAATCTCAAAAGTTAGAAAAGTTAGCGCAAGTAGAGCAAGCAAAACGGAATTTACAGTCTCTCAAAACTGTCTATAATATTCAGAAAGAAGAAAAATTAGCTCAAGTTCATCAAGCGAAACAAAACCTTGATGCTTTGAATAGAACATCTAGTCTACAACAGGAAGAAAAATTAGCTCAAGTTCATCAAGCAAAACAAAATCTGGCAGATTTAAACAATACTTTAAATTTACAGAAAGAAGAAAAACTTGCTCAAGTTAGTCAAGGAAAACAACGTGTGCGTGATAGTCAAACTGCTTTAGAATTATCAGAAATACGGTGGCAAAAATCTTTGCGAGAAGTAGAACGATACCGCAATATTTGGACTGAGGGTGTAGTCAGTGAAGTTCAAGTAGTTGAAAGAGAGAATATATCAGAAGAAAGACAAAGATTATTAGAACAATCTCAAGCAGATTTAAAACAAGCTAAATTACGTTTACAAGAGCAGGAAGAAAATTACGATCGGGTAATTCATCAAGCAGCAGCCGATGTTAAACAAGCGGAATTACGTTTAGAAGAACAGCAAGGTAGTTATAATCGAATTTTGCATCAATCTAAGTCAGATATTGAACAAGCGGAATTACGTTTAGTAGAACAAAAAAGTAGTTATGAAAGAATTATTCATCAAGCTGCATCAGAAATTGAGCAAGCTGAATTACGTCTTGGAGAACAAGAAAATAATTATCAAACTATTATTCATGCAGGTGAAATTGCTGTCTCAAAAATTAAAGAACAACTCAAAAATTTGGATGCTCAAAAAACTGGTTTGATTTCAGAAATTGCTCAAACAGAAAAAGAAATTGATTCTTTAAATTTTGACTTAGAAAAACGAATAGTTAGAGCAAAATCTAATGGTACAGTTTTTAACTTGCCAGTAGATAAGGTGGGAGATGTGGTACAACAAGGAGAGATGGTTGTAGAGATTGCTCCTAAAAATTCTTTTCTATTATTAAAGGCAGAAATGGCAACTGGAGAAAGTGGTTCTTTAAAGGAAAGAATGCCAGTCAAATTAAAATTTGATGCTTATCCTTTTCAAGATTATGGTATTGTTGAAGCAACTTTAAGCAAGATTTCTCCTACTTCTGAAATTCAAGAAACTAATCAAGGTCCTGTGGCGACTTATGAGTTAGAAATTGATTTAGAACAAGCTTGCATTCCTACCAAAGATGAATGTATAGTTCTCCGTCCAGGAGATACTGCAACTGCTGAAGTAATTGTCCGTCAGCGTCGGGTAATTGACTTTATTATCGATCCATTTAAAAAATTACAAAAGGGCGGTTTAGAATTATAGATATAATTGATAATGGATAATTAATAATGGATAATGGATAATGGATAATTAATAATTAATAATTATTAATTGATTCAATCTAGGTTTAAAGTTTATCCTTTTCAATAGATAATTGATAATTAGAGAAAGTTTTTATGTTCTACTATTGATTAATAAAAAGCTGTAGTTACTAAACTATCAACAATTTTAATTTTTGATATTTCAATAAACCAAAAGGAACCAAATCATGTCACAATCTATTACTATTAGTTCTGAAGATATTCTCAAGCAAGCTAAATTATCTTTGAAAGTTCCAGAAATTATAGAAGGAATAATTACGCGCAAAATTCTGACAACAGCAGCCGCAGAGGCAAGTATTGAAACAACAACAGAAGAACTGCAAAAAGCAGCAGATGCAATGCGGGCAATGAATAAACTCCATGGTGCAAAAGAAACTTGGACTTGGTTAGAAAAGTATGGTTTATCTCTTGATGATTTTGAAGAAATGGTTTACTATAGTTTTTTATCTGGAAAATTAGCTAATCATTTATTTTTAAATAAAGTAGAGCCATATTTCTTTGAAAATCAGTTAAATTATGCAGGCGCAGTTATTTATGAAGCGGTGTTAGATGATGAAGATTTAGCAATGGAATTATACTATGCAATTCAGGAAGGAGAAATGACTTTTTATGAAGTTGCCCATCAGTATATTCAAGAGCAAGAACTACGACGTTCTGGCGGTTATCGAGGAATAGTAAAACGCCGGGAATTAAAACCAGAAATTTCAGCAGTTGTTTTTGCTGCTCAACCACCACAAATTGTTAAACCTGTAGTCACTTCTAAAGGAGTACATTTAATTTTTGTTGAGGAAATTATTCAACCAGAGCTAACAGATAAATTGCGTTATCAGATACTTTCAGAATTGTTTGATGGGTGGATTAAAGAACAAGTTGAGAAATTTGAGATTGTTAAAAAGCTTGATTCAAATATTCAGGTAGCATAGTTAATCCGGCTTTATTAGCCCTCTAATGTATGTAATGATTATAGAAGAGGGCTTAATTTTTTATATTTTGACTTCAGGAAAAATTTTCTTGAGAGTTAATTTTCTGATGCAACCAAACTTGAAATAAAGACTCTATTACTTGCTCTCTAACTTCTGATAGTATTACTGGAAATTTTTTCTCAATTCTGAGGATATGGTATCCTAATTTAGTTTGAATAGGACCTAAAATATTACCTTCTTCACCATCAGCAACAACTTGAGAAATTTCTGGTAACAGTTCGACTAAAAACTTAACTCCAGCAAAACCTCCATTTTCCTGAGACTGCTTTCCTTTGGAATATTCTAGTGCTAAGGCACAAAAAGAAGTATTTTCTTCTCTTAATAACCGAAGTATTTCTACAGCTTCAGTTAGGTTAGAAACTAAAATTTGAGATAAAGCAAAACGCTGATAATTATTACGGTTAGTTATGTAATCAGTATCTACTATTTCTCCAAACAAATGTTCCTTTAGTTTCTGAGCTAGTAGAGATATCTTAATTCCCTCAGACCAATTTTCTACTGTAATTCTTTGTTTTTCCAACCATTCTATTGTCTTGGATGCTTCAGAAAGATGATGTTCTTGACGAAATGTATCACCAGCTTTTTGCAACTCTTCATCAGAAATTGTGATGTCTAACTCTTGACAAATACCCAAAATTAACGCTTCTTCTTCAGCAGACTCTGCTATTGCTGCAAGTTTACAGGAACGTCGCAAATACCCAATAATCTCTTCGTCGGTAGCTTCTGATATATTTGGTAGTTGTAACTTTTCTAAAGTTTCTCTCATTGTTCAAATATTAAAGATGTTTACTATAGTATTAATGAACTTCTACCTAGAGTAAAGCAAAGATTGAGCAGAGATATCTTCTATCTTGAGACGGCCACGATGCAAATCTCCATATAAATTCAGGTATTCTATTTCGGCCTTTGTTAATTTTCCTTTTTGAACCCCCGCGATCGCTGCATCGATTTCTTCTCGACATTGTAAACCTGTTAAACATACATCCACAGAGTTTTGAGTCAAAGAATAACGATAAAAATCAGGTACAGAAGGTTGCCAACAACCATGTGGTAAACCTATAGGTGTATCCCAAAGCGCACCAGAGTGAGAACCACTAGACTTAAAAGTTACAATACCTGGACGTTTTGTATCTTCTTGATTTAATTGATTAAGTAATTGATTTTGGGCAGTCCTATGGGCAACATTGTGTCGAACCATTATTACATCTAACAGAGGACTATTAGACCATTGTTTTGCTAAATTAATATCGTGGAAAGAAGCGCCGATATATCGAACCACACCCATTTTTTTCAACCGTTCGGAAATACCAAACATTCTTTCTATAGTCCGTTGATAAACAGAATTAGAACCTTTCAAGTCTGGAGAAAGTTGTAAACATTCTTCTAAAGCTGTTCCATCTTTTGCCCCTACCCAACCCCAGAAAAAAACATCAATGTAGTCTATTCCTAACTCAGCAAATTGATCTAATAATGCTCCCAATACCATTTCTGGGTTTTTGATATAAGTTACAGTTGCTAATACCACTTTTTCTCTGACAGAAGAACCACGTCCACATAACTGACGTAAAGCTCCGGACATTAAACTATATAAATAGTGATGTAGATCGCTGGAGAAAAAAAAGTAATTTATACCCTTATCAAAGGCATAGAGTGTATCCTCACTAGAAATACCACCTCCACCACCTAAGCCAAGGCAACTAACTTCTAAATTTGTACGGCCTAATTTTCGATAGAAAGGTAAATCAGATTCTGGAAATTTAATGGTTGAATGAAAATTCTCCACTTGTGGCATAGTTTTTTGTGGAGATAAGTCAGTTATTTGCATAAATTTACAGATTGGTAAAACTACATACTTTGCCTAGTATCTCTAATTACTTTATAAGAAAACAGAATGATAAATCCAATCAGAGTAACCCAGGCAAAAATTGCTTTAACTGAAAGCATACTATCTCCACTTAGCATTAGTAATCTATCAGTTCCCACATCTTCCATCAGTGCCAGAGAAATACCGAGGGATAGGAAAGCTATAGTACCTGCATAGTCTACAGAAAAAATATAGGAAATAGCTAGAATAATACTGAAAATTGATAGTGCCAAGGCAAGTTTCATATATTTTATTACTCCTAAAATTTTATTGAAAAAGTAGTAGGAGGATAAGTAAAATTCAAGTAATGAATTTTGATTTTATCCTACTACACTATTGTCAATTCCCTGGTAATAATTACCAAGCAAAAAGAGATAGTTTAGAAAATAGCTTTAACTATTGCTACGCCAGCTTTAGTGATACCGTAGCTAGCTGCTACACCTGCACCAACTGCTAAGATAGTTACAGTAAATCCACCTTGTGTATTAGTGAGTTCACTATCAGTTAGCTCGTTTAAAAAAGTTTCTTGATCAGAAAGCAGATCTGCTCCTACTGGACTTAAATTGTTAATAGCGATTACAGACATTTGTTATCTCCTTTAGTTTTCAGTTTTTACTTCAAGTTATCTTTAATCTATAGAGCTTCTGCAATTGCAGCACCAGCACCTAGTACTGCACCACCAGCAATCCAACCAGTAGATACCTTAACACCGAAGACTACAACAAATCCTAAAGGAGTGATTCCACCAGTAGTAGCAAAAAGCTCTTCATCAGTTACATCATTTAGAAAGCTCTCTGAGTCCATGAAAAGTTCAGAACCAGCAGCAGTTAGATTAGAAACAGTGATCTTAGCCATTATAAATGTTCTCCTTGTTATAATTTTTGATTTTTGCTTGAGGTCGTTTACCTCTTTACATTCACTATAGTAAGTGATTTTTATTTGCTTGCAAAGTCTTTTTTGATGATAAAAAAGACATAAATAATTGAGTTATAAGAAATGATTGAACAATAAATAAATCCTAATTACTTGATGTTGTCTTCAGATGATAAAAATCAAGTAAATATCAATTTCTTTTTAGACATAATTATCATAATTAAATCAAAATTTACTCTGGACAATATTTTATGGCCTTTAATCTCAATAGTTCTATAAATCAAACTATTCAGTATGTTTTTGTTCTGTTACACCAATTTAATAAATGTTTGTTACAAATAGACAGGGTATTTTTTAGGGGTCAGGAGTCATAATGAATCGCTTTGATGCTTTTTTTAGTTCATAAATCATCTTTTTAGTCAAAGAAACATCTCCTTTCATTAATTGATAATTGATAATGGATAATTGATAATTACCTCTGGTTAAAA
>NZ_JBNHER010000101.1:0-5046 GCF_050015975.1 Dapis purpurea BLCC-M126
ATGAGATTTTTAATTCTTCTAACTTCACCTATTCTTATGCTAGTCAGTGATAGCTAATGACTGACAGATAAATTGTTACAGTGGAAGTATTGATTTTTGATAAGATTTGATTGATTTTACCTAATTTTCAAATAGTAATTGCCTCAAGACCAGAGCGATATTTGATTAAATCTCTGTTAAATATCAGTACAATAACGGACGATCTTTATAATTTTTTTAAGTAAAATTAGATTGAGCCGATAACTTGAATGAATACTTCTGGAATCATCAAACTATAGTTATGAATAAGATGAGATATTACTCATTAATTAATTAGTTAGCTAAATTCTCTTTTTCTCTGATACACTAAACTAATTCTCTAATCGTAATTTTCTCTTGAGAATCTTTAGAAATTTCATCAAAACATTTGTAAGTACCTAGACAAAATTAATTACAGATCCTAGCAACCTCATATTGCCTGTTGCCTCTTGCCTTTTTCAACTAGGAAATTTATTTTGCAGGACTACTTATTAATCAATGTGATGAAATTTTAATGATAATTCAGTGAAATGGCGGATGTTAATGTTTTTAGAAGTATAATCTTAAGAATATCGGAAATCAGGACTGCATTGATGGAGTGTTAAAAATGATTACTAAAACAAAACAGACTACAGCTAGATTTTTTAAGCATTTAATCCGTCTGATACCTAAACAATTTAGTGGTAAGTTAGAACTCCAGAATACAGAAGAACAAAAGTGGCAATTATATTTTCATCGGGGATGTCTAACTTGGGCAACAGGTGGTAATAGTGCTTGGCGAAGATGGCGCAGAATTTTTACTCAATTTTGCCCTTTTATTTCTCTGGAAACTCTAAGTTTCTACAGCCATGATGTTTGTGAAAGCTGGCAATATTATATAGTGAATATTTTACTGAAACAAGAAAAAATTTCACTTTCGCAGGGTATTTCTATAATTAATAATACTTTGATAGAAGTATTGTTTGATTTAATTCAGGAGGATAATTTAGATACCTTAGAGGTTACTTCTATAAGTTGTAATCTACAAGCAGAAATGATGCAACCTATCTTTCGTTTGAGTATCTATGAAGCTTTTGAAAAGGTTAAGCCTATATGGCAAGGTTGGTGTGAGGCAAATTTACACAATTATTCTCCCAATCTAGCACCTATATTGAACAAACCTGAAACTCTAAAACAACACACATCTACTTCAATTTACCAAAAATTTCAGGCATTAATTAGTAAAAAATTAACATTGCGAGATTTAGCTTTTTACTTAAAGCAGGATTTATTAAGTCTGACTAAAAAATTAATTCATTATGTCACTCAGGGAATAATTAAACTTACTGTCTTGCCTGATTTACCTGCATTAGCTGTAGTTAAAATTGATGCTTTAGAAAATCAAGTAAAAGAGATTAAAAAAACAAATTTACCATCACTAGAAACTACTAAAAATCCCATCTCTGTAGGTCAAACAAAATTAATAGCTTGTATTGATGATTGCCAGATAATTAATACAGTAATGGGGAAAATGATTACTACAAATGGCTATCAATTTATTGGGATTCAAAAGTCTACATTGGCTGTATCTACTGTAATGCAAGTAAAGCCAGATTTAATATTTTTGGATATAGATATGCCTGTTATTAATGGTTATGAAGTTTGTAGCCAAATTCGCAAAATACCTGATTTTAAAAATACTCCTATAGTAATTTTAACTGGGAGAGAAAGTATGATTGACCGGGTTCGTGCTCAGTTTGTGGGATGTTCTGAGTTTATCAACAAACCAATCAACCAAGAAAAAATTGAAGCGATTTTTAATAAATATCTAAATTCAGAAAATACTAAATATGTAGATTCAGAAAATACTAAAATACAGCTCCCAGTAGCGAATTCTTTAGTTGCTGCTAATTGTTAACTAGCTATCAGTTATCATTATTTCAGCTATAAGCTTTTTGACCTTGGGTTAAATCCCCGGCAACCCCAAGCGCCGGATGGTAAACGGAGGAGTTGAAATCCACAACTCAGCCTAAAAAACAGTTCTAATGCTGACCGCTAACCACTCACTTCTGACTGCTATTTAAAAAATGACCCAATAAATATAGGGAACCACATAAAACAATTAAATTTTCATTGTCAGTAATAGCCTCTTCTAAAGCTAGTGTGAGATGAGAATAAACTTGACAAAGTGTTAATTCTGTGCATATATCCTGAGCCATAGTGCTAAGTTGATTCAAGTCAGCCGAACTATGGCCTGGCACAGGAACTAGGTAGAGGCGATCGCCTGGTCTAATAAGTGCTCGAAAAATTTCCGAATGTTCTTTAGTAGATAGCATACCCATGACCCAACTTATAGATGGATAATCAAGTGTCCTGACATAACGCCCCAATACTTGGGCAGCAGCAGCATTATGGGCACCATCAATCAATAATTTATGATTTCGCCATGTAGTCCATTGCAAACGTCCAGGCCATTTAGTTTCAGCTATTCCTTGTTTAATTGCTTCTGGAGGGACTTCCCAACCTTGTTTTTCTAACACTTGAACTGTAGCAATGGCGATCGCTGAATTTATCAACTGCACATCTCCAAACAATGGCAGTGTATATTTAATACCCTGATAAATAGCTACTCTTTCTTCTAATAACTCAGCAGGTTCAACCCAAAACACAGGACATTCTAGATAGGTAATACGGTTTTGTACTACTGTTTTTGCTTCTGGGGGTAAAACTCCTACTATTGCAGGGCATCTTGGTTTAAGAATACCTGCCTTCTCCCCAGCAATATGAATCAAAGTAGGACCTAATCTTTGCCAATGTTCCCAACTAATAGAAGTAATAACAGTTACCATTGGTTGGTGACAAACATTTGTGGCGTCTAGTCTACCTCCCAAACCTACTTCTACAACTGCTACATCTACTTCTTGTTGGGCAAAATATAACCAAGCAGCAGCAGTAATAACTTCAAACTGAGTGGGTGAAGGTTGTTCTGGTTGAATGGCTGCTTCTACTTCTGTCAATAATTGTTCTAATGTACTGAAGGAAATTTTTTCTCCGTTGACGCAAATACGTTCTGTCCAGTCAACTAAGTGAGGCGAGGTGTAACGTCCGACTTTATACCCTGCTACTTTGAGGATAGAGGATAGGTAAGCACAGACTGAACCTTTGCCATTTGTTCCAGCGACATGAATTATAGGTACTTGGAGATGAGGGTTGCCTAGATTATCTAGAAGTTGGTAGATGCGTTCGAGACCAAGCTCAACGCCGAAATGTTCAAAGCGTTTTAGGAAAGAGTCTATAGAAGAATTCACAGTTTTTTATAGCAATTGGTCAGGAAATTTGGTTGAATAAAAAGTCATGCGTATAGACGAGCTTAACCTTATAAAAGTTATCATATCACAAAAATTGTGAGGATGCTAGCTAAAATTCTTTGAGCCGCAGATTTTTGTAGAAGCTTCATAAAATGATGATGTTTGTGGTTTTCTATTAAGTAGGGTTATAGATGTAAAAGATGTGATGAGGGAAAAATTCTATTTATGGGAGCTTTACATCTGGCTAGAAAATATTTCTGGTATTGCTGTGCTGTGTGGAAAAGTTTCTAAGTATTTAATTGTCTATTATTAGAAATGGTGAGAGATCATTACAACAGTATGCTCAAAAAGTTACCATTTTTGGCAAAAGTTAGGAAAAAAAATTACCGAAAATTTAAGGTTTAAAGCCTATCCTTTAAAGGAGAAACAAGCGGTAGTTTGCGCAGCATTCAGTTAGGATGGGATGGCTAGGAAACCTCGCCATATCCAATCGACGAAGAGAGAAAAAATTTTCCTTTTATTCAATCCTCTCCCTAAAAGGAAGAGGTAATTCTCAATTCTCAATTCTCAATTCTCAATTCTTGAACCCCCCTACTCCTTTCAACTACTCCCTTATAAAACTGAATCCTGATAACTATATTTTTAGAGCTATTTGATAAATTTTGCTACGGGATAAGTTAATTTTTTGAGCGAGTTGGCGACTAGCTTGGGAGCGGGAAATTCCTTGGGCAAAAAGTTCTTGTAACTCTTGTTTAATAGTATCTTCTGATAATACTGGTAATTCTGGTTCAGCACCTGCAATAACAATAGTAAATTCTCCTTTTGGTTGATTATTTTGATAATGAATAATTGCTTGCCCAACTGTTCCACGCCAAAATTCTTCATGGAGTTTTGTAAGTTCTCTTGCCAAAACTATTTTTCTATCTTTACCTAGTATTTTAGCTAAATCTTCTAGAGTTTGTAATAGTTTATAAGGAGACTCATATAAAACTATAGTTTCTAATGAGTTAGATAATGTTTCTAGTTGTTCTTGCCGTAGTTTAATTTTGGTAGGTAAAAAACCGATAAATATAAATTTGTTAGTTGGTAGTCCGGAGGCGCTTAATGCTGTGATACTAGCAGTAACTCCTGGTATTGGTACTACAGAAATATTTGCTTCGACACAAGCTTTTACTAATTCATATCCAGGATCAGATATTCCTGGCATTCCCGCATCAGTTACTAGAGCTATAGTTTTTCCTTGATTTAGTTTTTCTATTAATTCGGGTATACGACTTTGTTCGTTATGTTGATGGTAACTTAATTGTGGGGTTTGGATTTGAAAATGTTGTAATAATTTTCCTGTGTGGCGGGTATCTTCTGCTGCTATTAAGTCTACTTTTTGTAACGTTTTAATTGCTCTAAATGTTGTGTCTTCTAGATTGCCTATTGGTGTACCAACTATGTAAAGACTTCCTGAATTTACTTCACTCATACTTGACTATCCTATATCTCTATTTCCTTGTATTTTATGGAGAAGGAAAGTAATAATGTTTCTCATGTATTAATGCTGTATTTCCAAACCAATTATACTTGAGACTTGAGATATTTTTTTCAAATTTCTACTTCACTTAATTCCTACCACATTTTTTTAGGATATATAGCTTCCTATGAGTTATATTTGGTATAATTTCAGGCTTTTCTTGTTACTCCCTTCCCGCTAGAAGATTACCTAATCATTTACTAAAGTATAAATATGGTG